>JAAKFQ010000016.1 GCA_011064725.1 Chlamydiota bacterium
GCCATGTACCATGATATTGGAAAAATTTATACTCCTCAATATTTTACCGAGAATCAACAAACAGGTTTTAACATGCATCGTCTGTTTGAACCTGAAGAATCTGCACAACTCATTATTGAACATGTGACAAGGGGAGAAGCCCTGGCACGTCAATATAAACTTCCTCAAAGTTTTATCAATATTATTCGAGAACATCACGGCACTACTCACGTGGAATCCTTTTATAGACAAGCGCTAAAAAATGCTCATGATGATGCCTCTTTAGTTGATGAAACAAAATTTCGTTATCCTGGTCCAAAACCTAGAACAAAAGAAGCTGCCATTATCATGATTGCAGATAGCGCAGAAGCAGGCATGCATGCTCTAGAACCAGACAAACAATCAGAAGAGGGTGTCATAGAGCACATCAATGCAGTCATACACAAAAAAACAGAAGATGAACAATTCACCCATTGTCCACTGACGTTTGAAGAGTTAAATCAAATTAAACGCACTCTCATCAAACTTTTAACTCCTCGTATCCGTGTGCCTATCACTCCAAAATCCGAAGAAAAGCACAATTCAGAAGAACAGATTGAATAGAAAAGCTTTTACTTTTGAGTAAACTTTGCTCATTTCCGACATTATGCAGATGTTTTTTTATTTTTTTATTTCGTTTTTTTCGAGGGGTTTATCTTCTAAAAAATCAAAAAATTGCCCTCAGAGTGATATTTCAGACATTTTTTCTTGCAGAAATTAAGAAAATTCTTTTACCATTAGGTTATCTTCTTTATTTTTTTAATTAACCGGGAGATAACATGAATTTTAATAGTGTATTAAAAAAAGCAGCATTAGGCACAGTCCTATTTTCATGCAGTGCGCTTTTTTCAAGCGATGTGGCGTTTACCCAAGGTAATCCGCCATCACAAAATCAAGTTAAACGTGATCATCACGTTATTTTCACAGGCGATATCCTTTGGGGTAAAGTCGGATTTATATCAGGATCAGAAATTTTTCTTTATACAGATGGAGTACCTGCCATTACAGAAATGTGGGGACTTTTGACAGAAAGCCCAGTAGCAGCAGTAGGTGCTGAATATCTTCGTGATAGTAAACTTGTCAAAAATAGAGCAAAATTAGGCTTTATGGTAGGTATTGGTGTGGCTTTAAATAGAACATTTAATTTAATGGCACATTTTAAATATCTAAGATCAGGAAGAACAGATCATGCCAAATGGACTTGGAAAAAAACAACAACTCCTGTAAATAGGTTAACTTTAGGTTTTCAAGGAGCACCCAATAGTTTGGAGAGTGCTCTAAATGGTGGAAATGATGATATTGCAGTCAATGCATCTAATCATTTTAGAAACCGTGTATATATGATTGATTTTTTAATTCAAACATCTCATTGGATGACATCTAAATTACGTTTTCAGCCTTTTGCTGGAGTGCGTTATTTCTATCATAAAACCACATCTAACACATGCGCAGGTTTTACTTTAAGCGCTGCAGATGATAATGGAACTTACAAATCTAATGAAAAATATACACGCTCTGCTTTGGCCGTCATTTTCGGTACAGACGTGAAGTACTTAATTTGGAAAGAATTTTTCTTCTTTAGTACTTTCTTGTCACAAGTAGCAGGTGATTTTTCTAGAAAAACTAATGTGCTTATAGAAAACGCAATTGCTTTATCAATTGCTAGCGATCAAGGAATCTTTGATCATGCATATAGAGATTCCAATGTTAACATTGTGCATTCCTGGGAACAAAAATTTGGTTTCGGATGGGATCGCGTATTTGGTGACGATTGGGAACTTTCTTTAAGATTATTTATCGAATTGCAAGAGAATCTTTTCAAAGATTACGGCTTCGGCTTTACGGTCTTATTCTAGTTTGTCACTTTGTTGATAGAAAAAAAGACCCAAATTTTTTGGGTCTTTTTTTTTGCCTCGTAGCTTTTCCGTTTTTTGCTTAAATCTCAATAAAAAAATTGCACTCAATTCTAAAATGTTTTATGACTATGCTATAACCTTTTTTTTGAATGACTGATATTATGCAGTAGATTTCATTTAGAAGAGGAGCGAAAGGCAAGATACAAGGATATCTGACAAACGCAAACTCCAAGGAAGTTGTGTGAGGAGGAGGACGAAGGTAGATTGTCCTTTGCAGCCCTCAGGTAAATAGAAGCGAGTGCGTACATCAGTGAATAAGGAGATTGTACAAGATGAAAAAAGCAATTTTTGCACTTTTAACATTAGGAACATTCCTAAATGCACAGGCAAGTATATTAGCCTACACACAAAATAATCCAAAAACACAAGGTGAACTTAAAAGAGTGCATAATGTCCTCTTTAATGCAGATATCCTCTTAGCAAGAATAGAAATACCTTCTCTATTTTTATCTGGAGAAAATTTTGGCAACGGTGTTCCGATTACCTATGCTATGCAATCAGGTCAGGTGACAGGTGGTGGAGCCCCACAGGTTGCTGGTTATCCAAATATTTTAGATATATGGTCTTTGAAAAATGATCATAAGTTTGGTTTTGGAGCAGGTCTTGGCATTAGCGTTAGTCGCAATGTCAATGTATCTATCCAGTACAAATATTTAAGAAGTGGGACAAATGATGGCCCTTATAAAACAACACAAGATGCTAAGGTTGCCATTGCAATAGGAAATGCCGATATAGACCAAGTATACTTTGGTACCGCAAGGGAAGATTCTACTCAAAAAGAATTTGACCGTTCTATTGAAATTAAAAACAATTTTAGAACACGTATGCACATCTTAGATCTTGTTGTGCAAGCCACAAGATGGATGACAGGACGCATTTCAATCCAACCTTTTGCAGGAGCGCGCTATGTTTATGAAAAAGCAAACTCTGATACAAATGCAAAAGATTTAATTGCGTTAGATTTGAGCTATGAAGCTAATAGAAGATATACAAGAAGTGCACTTGGTGTGATTTTTGGTACAGATATCAAATATATGATTAATCAGTACTTCCATTTTTTCTCTAGCATCACAGGCCAAGTACTTGGTGATTTTTCTGAAAAAATACAAGCGCATATCAAATCTAACTTAAGTACTAATGCAGGAGAAGAGTATCCTGGGAACGGAACCATTGATTATACTCTTTATGAGCCTACTATGAATGTTACAATTCGTAATTCATGGGGATATAAATTTGGATTTGCATTTGAAAATGCATTCAAAGATAACTGGCTTTTATCTGTGCGTATTTTCTTAGATGTTCAAGAGAATTTGTATAAAACATATGGAGCTGGATTTACTGTCGGATACTAATCTTAAGACACAATCCTTGCTTAAAAAGAGTCGCTTAAAAGGCGGCTCTTTTTTTTTCTCTAAATCTTTAGATGGGTTTTTAAGGAATCGATAAGTTTTGTCAGCTCATTATCTGCATTTTGGATCTGCTCTTGAACAGAGCCCGTTTTTTCAGCTTTAAGGCCTGCATAAATCTTTAGCTTGGGTTCTGTGCCAGAAGCACGTATGACAAGCTTACCTTCGTTCTCTAGACGATATAACAGTACATTAGAGCTGGGTAAAAAAAGAGACGTGGTTTGATTGGTTTTAATATCGAGAGCTTTTTGGGTAAGATAGTCTTCGATCGAAAGGATGGAAAATGTGTCAAATTGGGAAGGAGGATTGGAGCGAAGCGTTTTTAAGATAGATTTGATCTTTTCTTGGCCTTCTTGACCTGGGTCAAATTCTATTGACTCTAGTTTTTCTCTATACACACCATATTTTTCGTAAATTTCTATCAAATAATCTGAAAGGGTTTTGTCTTGGGCTTTGAGTTGGAGGGCTAGATCGCACACAATGCCCGTGGCAATGATCGCATCCTTATCCCTTGCATGGGTTCCAAAGAGACATCCATAGGATTCTTCTGCTCCAAACACATATTGAAATTCGTTGCTCAATTCCCACTCATGGATTTTTTCTCCAATATATTTGAATCCAGTGAGCACATCAAAGCATTTGACCTTGTAGTCATCACAAATGGTTTTAAACAGCTCTGTTGTGACAATTGTTTTGACACATGCAGATTTTGGATTAAGCAGGTCTTTAATTTTGTAATTGTTTAAGATGCCTTCTAACAAAACGCAGGCCATTTCATTTCCATTGATATAGATCGGAGTGTTGTCATGATTAATCACAATTCCAATACGATCGGCATCTGGATCTGTGGCAATGAGAAGATCAAAGTTTTCAGCTAGCATGCGCTTTGTGCCAATATCTAGCGCTTCTTTGACTTCAGGGTTAGGATGTTTTGTAGTGGGAAAGTTTCCATCAGGTGTGGATTGTTCAAACACCGTTTCAAAATTTGTAAAGCCCCATTTTTCAAAAAGTTTAGGGACTAAAGTAATGCCTGTGCCATGAAGAGGGGTGTATAAGACTTTGAGATTGGAACCTTTTTTTGCATTGTCTTTTTTATTTAGTTGCATCTCAAAAATGGCTTTTAGATATTCTTCGTCTAAGCTTTCATCCACTTCTTGAATAAAGGATTGGTTTTGTACCTCTTTTTTTACATCATCTAGAGAGTGGATTTTTTGCACCTCTTCCATCACATTTTTATCATGAGGAGGAACAAGCTGCGCGCCATCTTGAAAATAGACTTTATAGCCATTGTATTCTTTAGAATTGTGTGAAGCTGTAATCATCACACCTGCATGGCATTTTTTGTCTCTTAGGCCAAAAGAAACATAAGGGGTCGGACGCAAATCTTTTGTGATGAAGACTTGGATATGGTTTGCAGCTAAAACTTGCGCTGTAGTTTTAGCAAATGCATTAGAATGGTTTCTAGAATCAAAGCTAATAAAGACACTCACTTGTTCTTGAGGAAAGGCTTTTAAAAGATAGTTGGCAAGTCCTTGGGTGATGAGTTGAATGGTGTACACATTTAAACGATTCGTTCCAACTCCCATTAGGGTGCGCACACCTCCTGTTCCAAAACTCAAATGTGTATAAAAAGCATCAGCTAGAGCTTTAGGATCTTTTTCTAAAAGATCTTTGATTTCTTGTTTGACTTCATCCGGATAGGGACCTTCTAACCAAGAATTAATATTTGTTTTTGTTTGTTCATCGAACGTTGAGGGAAAATTTATCATGATTCAATCTTTTTTTTTGATTGACTCTAAGGATATCAGTTTACTTGATTTATGTTCAATCCCTTCGCAATAGTGTTTTTCTTTTTGCCATGTTTTTTTTGATTTCAAAATGGAGGGCCAAAAAGGATAGGTTTTGCATTGCTTAGGTCGGACAGGATAGATGGTGCACTTTTTGTTTTTATAGAAAATACAATCAAAATTTTCATGGGTCTCCAAAAGCGCCCATTTTTGATTCACAAGTCTCAAATAGCGTTTTTTAAACACATCTTGCGATAAGTTTAAAAAAGCACTCATGGCACCAATTTCCAGATTCGATACAAGCACAATGCCTTCAAACCCCGTACAACACTTTCCACATTGCGTACAGTTAAAATATAGACCATCTTTGTACCACATAAGACCAAAAGTATATAAATTGAAAGCAAAATTCTCAATCAAAATAAAGAAAAGCTATCTTAGAAAACGACCGTTGCTCCAAAGGCATAGTTTTCAAATAAAGAAGAGTGCATTTCTGTAAAAATGCGCAAAGATAAAACCCAATTGTCTTTAAAGGCATGATTGAAAGCAACTCCAAAGCGATAATTCCAATGATGATCGATGATTTGAGAAACATTGTAGGTTGTTTCTGAAAAAGACGCAGGTGCGCCAAAATCATTAAATCCATCAAAGGCTTGTTTGTTTTTTGCAAGAGATGTCAGTGTTGTTTTTAGTGAAGAAAAAAAATAAAAAAAATTGTTAATAATAAAACGAATATCTAAGCCAATTAAAATGCCATTTGAAGTTTTCTCAGATCGAATTTTTGACACACCCCTTCTTGATGGATTGTCCATGTCATAAGCACTCACAATAAAATTTTCGTTATGTCTGATCGTGACAATTCCTGCAAAAGGCTGGATTAATATTTTGGAGGTTAGTGAAGAGGACATTTGAATCATCAAATCTGCAATATAGACATGTTCCATCAAATTTCCTTCGATATGAGCTTTTAAGTTACTCTCAGGAAGGGAAATTGGGAATAAGCTAATATTTACCACAAGATCTGGAGACTTTTCAGTTTCAGTAGTTTGATGAGCACCGCTTCTCAAATAACGATATTGAAAAGAGAGATTAAACATTTCATTTAGAGCAACACTTGCACCTACTCCAAACCCAAGCTTCGGAGTGTTAGGAATATAATAATATACATTAGAGGCTGGAACACCTACTTTTTGTGTAAAGAAGTATAGGGGAGTCTGAATAGTCTCGATTTGTGAGATAAAAATATCGCTATTTGCAATAAACGTCCATTTTCGCGTCACTTCTTTTTGCCTTGGTGGATTGCTTTGAGAAAAAACAACCTCATTTGCAAAGCTAAAAGCAAAAGCACATATAAGAATCGTGATTTGTTTTAACATCTATAACCTCAGTTTTAAAAAATTGCAGTCATCCCACACCCGTAAGCCTCATAGGTATCTTCTTTCAATTCATAAAAGAGTCTTAAAGAAAATAGCCAGCGATGGAAAAGATGCTGCCATCCCAACCCAAATCGATATTCCCAAGTATGAAGATTATTTATTGCAACATCTCTAGAAGATTGCTGTAGGATTTCAGGTTTTGTCGAATCATCAACTGTAAAACGAGAAACATTATTCGTGCTTGTGGTGATTTGAGTGAGCAATGTAGTAAAAAAATAGAAATACTGATTGATGATGAATTGAATATCTGTGCCAATCAGAATACCAATGCGGTTTTCCTTATTAAAAGTGCTTTCTTTATAAGATTGTGTTGCACTCTTTGCATTAAGGAAATAGTCAAACTTTTTTCGCTGCAAGCGAAAACCCGCTAAAGGTTGAAAGCGTAATTTGCCCATCATCCAGTAGGAAGTTTGTACCAAGAAATCTGCCATCAATAAACGCACCTTGGTACGAGAAGAAAATTGCACAGGATCCGGAGCTAAAAAATTCAAAACAAAAGCACCCGGATTAACTGTTAAGTTTGTAAAGTTTGTCGGCGTTGTATGCGCATCGATTTTTCCAGAATGAAGATAGCGACATTGAATAGATATGTTAAGATACTCATTTAAAGCACATCCAATTCCTGCTAAAAATCCAATGCGTGGCGTATTTTTTAAGTAATAATTGTGGACTTCTTTTGTGTTACCAAAATCTACACTCATTTCGGCATATTTTATGTTATCTATCTGGATTTTTCCCACAAGAAGATCTGCGTTAAACAAAAATGCGTGTTTGGAAGGGACTTTGTGCTGGCCTGGTGGATTGTTTTGCGTGTAGACAATTTCATTTGCAAAAAGAACACTCAGACCAAATATAAATAAACACGTTTTTTTAAGCATAGACATTCCTTTTTACTTGGAAGATAAGTGTATTTTTTTTTGAGTTTTTATGTCAAAATAAATTTTTATGATCTACAAAAATGCTTGGATCTAGCATACTTTGCACAATATGGAAACGCAACGCGAACATTGGACTTCGTCTTTTGGATTTATCATGGCAGCGGCAGGTTCTGCTATTGGTCTTGGTACGCTTTGGCAATTTCCTTATATGGTAGCGTCCAACGGGGGATCCACTTTTGTCATCGCCTATTTAATTTGCATATTCTTTTTAGGGATACCCGTCTTTATTGCAGAGTTGATTTTAGGACGTGCATCTCAACGTGGAGCTGTGGGCACATTCCATACGCTTAGTCCTGAAAAACCCTTTTGGAATATGACCGGATGGTTGGGGATTTTTGCTTCGTTAATTGTGCTCTCTTACTATTGTATTGTTTCTGGATGGGGGCTGAATTATTTTTTAATGTCCATCAATCAATATTTTTTATCCCTCCCAGATGCTCAAATAGCGCCCTTGTTTGATGTGTTGTACAAATCAGGATCCATGAATCTTTTTTGGCAGTTTATCTTTATGTTGATTACAGTGCTTGTAGTGTTTCAAGGGGTGAGAAAAGGCATTGAGCATTGGGCAAAAATCTTGACCACACTCTTACTCATTTTGTTGTTGTTCCTTTTAGTGTTTAGCCTTTTTCAAGGGGGGACACTCAAAGCATTGCGT
Source organism: Chlamydiota bacterium (assembly GCA_011064725.1). Lineage (NCBI taxonomy): Bacteria > Pseudomonadati > Chlamydiota > Chlamydiota bacterium. The sequence continues at coordinate 8,157 of JAAKFQ010000016.1, forward strand.
TTTTTATTTGTGCCTGATTGGAGCTTATTGAAACCGGCAACCATTTTATCTGCACTGGGTTTGAGCTTTTTTACGCTAAGTTTGGGTGAGGGGATTATGATTACCTATGGGTCTTATATGAAAAAAAGCTCAGATGTTCCCAAAACAGCGATCATTGTGAGCCTTGGTACAGTGTTGGTGTCTTTGTTTTCCGTGATGATGGTGTTTTCCATTGTGTTTGCCTTTGATTTGCAAGTAGAACAGGGCATTGGGCTTATTTTTAAAACATTGCCTGTTTTGTTTACAAAGCTGCCAGCAAAGTTTTTGATTTCTTCAATCTTTTTCTTGCTGCTTGTGTTTACAGCGCTCACTTCTTCTGTAGGATTGTTAGAAACGCTTGTTGCAAACTGGATGGATTTATCCAACTGGTCTAGAAAAAAAGCCGTCATTGTGTTTGCTATACTTGCTTATGTGGTAGGTATTCCATCGGCGCTTTCTGGAACAGAGGGTCTTTTTAAAAATTGGTCTATTCTTTATGGAAAAACCTTTTTTGAAACCATGGTAGATATGATTTCTACATGGATCATTCCTATTGCGGGACTTTTGGTGGTCTTATTTACAGGATGGAAATTGGAAAAAACAAATGCTAAGAAGCAATTTGAACTAGGATCCAAGCTCAATCTATTTTCTATTTGGTATTTTTTTATTAAATGGGTCGCTCCTGTAGCCATTGTGCTCGTGATTTTACAATCTACAGGAATGTTGGGAGAATAGATGACAACACAACGCGAACATTGGAAATCGTCTTTTGGATTTATCATGGCAGCGGCAGGTTCTGCCATAGGTCTTGGTACGCTTTGGCAATTTCCTTACATGCTAGGAGAAAATGGCGGAGGTCTTTTTGTCATCACTTATCTTATATGTACACTGTTCATTGGGATTCCTGCCTTTATCGCAGAGCTCATCTTAGGACGCCACACGCAAAAAAGTGCTGTGGCAGCGTTTCATGTGCTTTCAAAAGATAAGCCTAGTTGGACGTTTACAGGCTGGCTTGGTGTGATCACCGCGCTTTTAATTTTGTCCTATTATTGCGTGGTTGCAGGATGGGGGCTGAACTATTTTTTGATGAGTATGATGGGCGCGTTTCGCAACCTTGATGATACAAAAATAGTAGGACTTTTTTCCGATTTGTATCACTCAGGTTCCATGAGTCTGTTTTGGCAAATGTTGTTTTTAGGAATCACTGTGGTTGTCGTTCTTCAGGGAGTTAGAAAAGGCATTGAACATTGGGCAAAAATTTTAACAACGATGCTTTTGGTTTTGCTTGTTGTTTTATTTGTTTATGTGACCTTTTTGGATGGTTTTGGCAAGGCTGCACACTTTATTTTTGTGCCCAATTTGTCAACATTTAAAGCCTCTTCCATCCTTTCTGCTTTGGGACTGGCTTTTTTTACGTTGAGTGTAGGACAAGGTGTTATGATCACTTATGGATCATACATGCAAAAAAGTGCAGACATTCCAAAAACAGCGCTTATCATCGGAGTAATGGATATTGTGGTCTCACTTTTTTGTGCCATGATGATTTTTCCCATCATCTTTACCTTTGGCTTTTCTTCTCAACAAGGTATTGGACTTGTGTTTAAAACGCTGCCGGTGCTGTTTACAAAGCTTCCGGGTACTTTGATCATCTCTTCGCTTTTTTTCATTCTATTTGTCTTCACAGCGCTGACATCAAGCGTGGCACTTTTAGAAGTGATCGTGGCAAATTTTATGGACCTAAAAGGTTTTTCAAGAAAAAAATCTGTTGTGATTTCTACAATTTTGGTTGTATTTCTAGGTATTCCTTGTGCCCTTTCCGGAACAGATTTGATGTTTTCCAACTGGAAAGTGCTGTATCAAAAAACCTTTTTTGAAACCATGGTGCATCTGGTCTCTTCGTGGACGCTGCCTATTTCTGGCTTTTTGATTGTGCTATTTTCAGGTTGGCGGCTTAAAAAAGCGATTGCGAAAGAAGAGTTTGAAATGGGAACAGGAATGAAATGGGCTTTTTCCTTTTGGTTTTTTATGATTCGCTACATTGCCCCCATTTGTATCTTCTTGATTGTGCTCCAATCCACAGGTTTGATCGATCTAGATCATTTGTTTTAAATACGATATTACAACTTTGCGCTTGCAAGTATAAAAAAAAGTTTTGACAAATTTTTTTTTATGCTAGTCTCATCACTAATAAGTGATTTGCTGGATTTAGTAAAAACTTAAAGTTGGCTAATCCGAAAAAAAAATGGGGGGACGTATGTTTTCACAAGTTAGACAGTACATGTTTGGACAACCTTCACAAAGTGAACAGGTCAGACAGTTAATTAAATTAAGGGATGATAAAAAGCATATTGTTGTATGGACTACAAATAATATCACGGGAAAAAATTTTCCTGAAAATATGCATTTTCTTCCTGGTATTTCAAGTTTTGAAAGTGAATACAATATATGGAATAATGACGTAGCTTTGAAACTAAAGCAATTATCATTAGTACTTAACTTAGACGAGCAGTCTTTACAAAAAATTAATATTTCTCAACTGCATGGCCTAAAATTTAAAAATATTCACATCCTTTTAACAGACATAAACAATGAAATTACATACACAAAAATGCTTACACGCATTTGCGATTTTGTACATGTATATTTTTACAATAATGATGAAATTAGTTTAGATCAATTAAACCAAATAAAAGAAATAGATGAAAAGGTTAAATGTCATACTTCAAAAGATTTATCCGAAACTTTTCAAAGTATTATGTTCTATGAACAAGATGGAATAAATGAATTGAATGGACTAATAGATTGGGGTGCAAGTAAGTTAAAAAAAGGTTTGAGCACTGAAGAGAAACTGTTAATTTTTTCTGTTGGTATTATTGGAATAATAAGTATTGGAAAAACTATTTTCAAAAGGTAAAAGACTTAATTTTTTACATTACAATTTGAGAAACTTAAATTTCATTTTTGTTATTGGAAAATTCTCTGCAAGTTTTATGTAAGCTTCAAAATTTTTTAGATTTTGCAATTCTGATGCTGAAACGATATTTTTTTGTTTAATATGTGAAGAAAGATTCACACCATCCCTTACTTCATTTGCTCCATATGAAACCCCCTTTTGAATTTCCATAATTTCTTTTTTCCCAAATGCCTCTGATATTCTTTTGGCTACTTCAGGATTTGCTTGTCTAAAGGATACTTTTGTAGAACATAAATCTTCGACGGTCTTAGTGATATGAGATCTTTGCATAATGCTGTTTTTCGACAAAACTTGGAAAACACTTCTCTCGTAGAACTTTAACATTTTTAGATAAAATTTACCCATTTTCGGCATTATGCAGAGGCCTTTTCCTATAAGTAGAAGATAGTACGTAACGTCGTAACTGATGCATAAACATCAGTTATTTAAGGTGTAATGTGGATGTTGGGACCAAAGATCAATACACCTGCATTGAAGTTGGCTTTGGAAAGAGATTTTTGATTGAAATTCACAAAGATTTCTATAGAAGCATCAAGGTGATTTGTAAGCGTAATGGCTCCTGTTTTTTGTGCATCACTTAAAAAATGCGTTTCGTTGAAATACACTCCACCTTCTTTACCAAGCGTAATTTTTTGGTTCTTTGTGCTGCTATTTTTGACGAAAATAGACACGGCATTTGGATGTGTGTTTTCAAAAATGACTTGGTTGTTTGTGAGGTTTTGACAATGGAGATTTTGATTAACAAGATGTGTTGTCATATTGGTAAAGCTCAAGGCATTTCCAAAAGATGTATTATGAAAATGGATGTGGTTATTTGTGATCGAGTGGATATCAAATGTTGCGCTAAAGGATCCATCTACAGTTGCGTGATCCGTTTTGGTTAAAATTGCTGTATGGTCTCCGTTTCCAAAGAAATCAAATTGGTTTTGGGTGATTGCGTTGATTCGAAATGTGGCTAGGCCATTGTTAGTTGTAGACATAATGGTATTTTGAATAGCGATATTTTGTGTGCCTTTTTTACATTGAAATGTATTGGCTGTCATCGAATGGATGTTGATCTGTCCACTATTTTGCATAGTGTGTGCAATATGTGTTCCTTGATCTGTATCAAGAATATATGTGTTATTTTCAAAAAGGGTAGAAAGTTGACTGTTATTTGAAACAGCGAGATCTAAAAGAATATGAGTGCCTGAGGATATGAGTTCAAAGTGGGAGTTTTTCATCATTAAACTAGAACTGTTCGATCCATCATTTAACAAAAGTTCGATTTTTCCATTTGAATGAATGGAATTAAGTTCAAGAAGATGGATGTTTTGATTGGATTTAAAAAGATAATCGCCATTTTGCACAGTTAGATTGAGATCTCTTAGTGTATTATTTTGGGTAAGCGTAAACATTTCTTGCGTATTGGTGCTCAAAGTTTTGTTGCCAGGCCCAAGGATAATGGATTGATGCTCGCCAAAGATAAAATCTTTAGATGTGAGCGTTTGAAAAGGCTTTAGATTTTTTTGTGCATCCAAACTAATATCTTTTTGTACAGCAACAACATCTGCTAGGCTCAAGCCTTGATCCAATTCGGAAAGGGTATTTGCCAATTTGACAAGGATGGGTGTTTGGCCTCTTTTGAGAAGTTCGAAAGTCTGTTTTGTATTTCCTTCGATCACAATGTCATAATCTCTACGCACGGTGCTTGTCATCCATTTTTGTAAGCCTTTACGTTTTTTGTTTTGACGCGTGTCTCCAAGATCAAAAGAAAAACGCAAACCTAAATAGAGTTTGGTGTTTCTCACGTGATCGTAGGAAACAGCACCCTCTAAGATCAACTTAGATAGGGGAATAAAGCTGTTTTGTTTGGTTTCATAGATGAGTTCCGCACGTACTTTGGGCCCCACAAGCGTGGGTGTATGCGTGGCATTAAAATAAAACCCTCCGACGTAGAAAAAAAGAGGTTTTAATAGTCTAAATCCAGATTCAAAATCCAGTCCAAATAGGGCAATTTCTCTTCCCTCGACAAAAATAATGTGATGAAAGGTGGGCAGGTGAGCATCGATGAGCATGGACCTATCAAAAATAACTGCACGTTTGGATTTTTTTCCAAAGGGAAGATAGACATTGGAAGTGACAACAAAGCGCTGTCGACGCAGCTCTAAGCCAAAAGAGAACTGGTTAAAAAAATTATTTTCAGTTGTGCGTTTACGATCGAAAAAAGTATAAATACCAAAAAGTCCCGTATTGTTGGAAAACAGGAATCTGGTTCCGAGGCCCACATTCCATTCAAATTCCTTTTTTTTGCGATTTAATCCGCGCACATTTCCAAAGAGGATAAAGTGGTTGGATTGGATGAGGGGAATTAAAAGATCGCCCTCAAAAAAGTTTTTTTGGTGATTTTCATAAAATGCAGAAAGGGTCAATCTTGGATCATAAGGTGGAGGAGGTTTTTGCTCGTCTTCATTAGCAAAAAGAAAAGAACAACACAAAAGAAGCAAAAGAAACATGAAAGGCTCCGGCAAAATGCAAAAAATAGATCGCTTTAAAGCCTTAAACATTACGAGAAAAGGCTGCATCCAATTGTGTTGGAGTTTTGCATTTTGCTGGACTTTCATATATGAACGGTATCGCCTTTTTGCTTTTTTGACAAATTTTTTACTTACTGCGTAGTGTCAGTTTGCTTAGAGCAAATACTTCAATAAAGATGTTAAAGCTCAAACTGGGTTTCTGAAAACTTTTCCCAATGGATATTGGGAGGAAGAAAGTGGTTGGCTTTTAGACTGTGCACTGTCATATGATTTTTAGATAAATCCAGTAAATTAAACGATCCTTTCATTTGGTGAGAAGCACTGCCACTATCGATACAAATTGGCAGATTTTCTTCGCGCAAATCTAAAATAGCGTGTTTATGTTCATGTCCATGCAGATAGAGTTGGATATTAGGGTATTGTTTGAGTAGAGATTCTAGAGCATGCGCGCGCAATAGAGAATGACTCCTTTTTGCGCTTGATTGACGAAAAGGAAAATGGTTACAAAAAATAATATGTTTTTCTTTAGGGATCAGAGAAAGCCCTTTTTTGAGCTTAGTTTCGAGTTTTTCATCAAAAATTCCATAAGAGGCATGCAGAGGAGTGTGCTTAGCACAATCAATGCCTACCCAAAAATAGTGTTTTCCCAAAGGATGGATTTCAAACCCATCCATTTTAAGAGTGAAGGGAAATTTCTGATCAAAATCATGATCAAAAAAATCGTAAAAACGCTTTGATAGATAGGCTTTTTTTGTATAGGCATCATGATTTCCAGGAATGCAAAATGTGGGCAAATTTTCTGCTTTGAGTTCATCTAAAAAATCAAAAGCCATTTCAAATTCAATATCGCGCGCTGTTTGAGAAAAATCACCCGTAATGATGACAAAATCCACGTGTTGCTCTTTTAAATATTTGGCAAAATTCGTCAAGCGATGCGCCTTAAATTCCCGTCCGCGTTTAAATAAAAGATATAAATTACCTAAAAAACGCTTGGAAAGAAATTGCGTTGGCGAAAAGGTGACTTTTGCAAAATGCAAATCACTAATATGTGCAATACGCATATGGGTATTTTTCAATAAAGACATTTACTAACCTGAGTTTTGGGTTTATTTCATTCATTCTCAGGGAGATAACTCTTTCTTCTCACGCTTTTTACCTGAGAAATGGCCTTTTGACCATTCCCTGCGGTAAAAATCCCAAGAATTTAAGAGCAATCTCCTCATGATACTAAATAAACTAAACCCAAAACTCAGGTTACTAGTGCGTCTTGGGTTTTTCGCGTTTTACGGTCGTTCTTTCAAATTTTTCTACTTTAGGCTCGGTGACTTCAAACTCCACCCCTTTGATATGAGAAGGACCTTTTTCTTCAGGTTTGTTACGCTCGCCTCGAAGCACTTTTTTTTGTACATGGCGATTAGTTTTTTTAGGATTTTTCATAGAAAGTACACTCCTTTAATTCTAGTCATTTTACACAATTAGTCTAAATTTTTCAAGAGGGTATTATACACATTTCTTTTGGATGTGTGTCTTAAAACGGCTGTCATTTTAATTGCTTCTTTTTCATCGACATCAAAAGAATCTTGAAGCCATTTGACTAATTTTTTTAAATCTATTTTTTCCCATGCAGCGTTTTGTTCTTGTGCGATCATTAACACAAACTCTCCCTTGATATCTTTAAGAGTATTTAATATTTCTTTTGCACATCCAGAAAACACCGTTTCAAATTTTTTTGTCAATTCCTTGGCGAGCACAAGGTGTCTTTGTGGGGCTAGTTGATCGATATTTTGGAGTGTTTTTTGTATTCTGTTGGGAGATTCATAGAAAATAGATACGCCATTATAGGTGAGTGCATCTAATAGTTTTTCTTTTAATTCATTTGCTTTTTTAGGTAAAAAACCAAGAAATTGAAATTTTTCAAACTCAAGACCTGAGAGGCTCAAAGCGGCTGTCAAACTCGAAGGACCCGGAATGGTTACAACTTCAATCCCTTCTTTTTGGCAGCTGGCTACAAGTTTTACTCCAGGATCGCAAATAAGGGGTGTGCCAGCATCTGAAATGAGACCAATTTCAGAGCCTTTTTTTAAATCTTCAAGGATCTTTTGCTGCTTTTTGCTTTCAGAAAATTTGTGAAAACTAAAAAGTTTTTTTTTGATGTTTAAATGATTGAGCAGTTTTTGACTGCGGCGTGTGTCTTCGCAAAGAAGATAGTCACATTTTTCAAAGATGCGCTTTGCGCGCAGTGTGATATCTTCTAAATTTCCAATGGGTGTCGCGATGATGTATAACATAATGCTTAAGGTGGCACTCAGATTCGAACTGAGGATGGGGGCTTTGCAGGCCCCTGCCTTACCACTTGGCTATGCCACCTCCGTACCTGATGTTAGGCACAACTCTTTCTCTATAGACTCGTTGCAGAGAATAAACTACTGCGCATTTTTCCTCACACAACTTTCTGAAGTTGCTCTTGTCAAACGTTCTTGTATTTTATTCCCTTCACTTCGCCTCTAAAAAAGATTTGTATCTAACACCAGCTAATGAAAAAAGTCTACCCAAGTTGGACACTAAAGTCAATTAAGCGCTTTCTTCAGAACCGAAACTTAACTCAGCTAAAGAATTATTATCTAAAACAGTAGGCTTATGATCAAAGAAAATTGTTGTCTTTGAACCGCAACGTGTGATGTGGGCTTCATCAGTATTTAATGTAATGGTTCTTTTATTTTCTGCACTCGCCATATCTTTATCTCCTCCATCCAAAGTCACTTTTGTGGATAGTGCTTCTTTGGCAAGGTATTTAAAAGATGGACCTGCAAGTTGAACGATCTGCTCATCAATGCGACCTTCAAATGAAGCGGCTATATCACCTTTTCCTTCAAAATGCAGAACTTTTGCATCGACATTCATATATAAAATCACAGTGCCTATTAAGTGGATTTTGAGGTCTTTTGCATTCAGTTTGGAAACCGTCACAAAATTGGTATTTTCTAAATGCAATTCTTCGAGGTTTTGCAATGTAATAAAAACTTTAATGCGTTCTGAAGATTCCTCGTTAAGGCGTAATTTTAATGTATGACCGGCAATTTCTGAAACTACCTGTTCTGTATCTTTGCCAGCTTCAATTGCTAGAGAGGGCACTGTATCTTGTTTAAAAAAGATGTCGCAAGGAAAATTTGCGTCAATTGTTGAAACTTGTGTTAAATTCATATTTTACCTCCAAAAGTTTCTAAAAAATCTAACACAACAAGCACCAAATGGCAAGGATTTTTCCATCGAATCTACCAGTACCTCAAGTAAATTTAACTTTTACCCGTTGTTTTTAAAGGTGCTACTTTTGCATTTCCAGAAAGGTGCTTTTTTACCTGAGGATTTCCTGTATATCCAATCACGGCATTTCCGGACGCTGTCACATCAAGTGTTTTTGTTGCATTGACATCGATTTGAGCAGAACCACTGGCGTTAAGCGTGGTGTTATCTGTTTGAAATGTTTGGGCATCAATGTCGGAAGATCCCGCCGCATTAATGGTTTGTGTTTTTGCTCTGCCTGTGAGTTTTAATTTTGATTGACCAGCTAGAGAAATATTAAGCGTTGTGACATCAAGATCTAAATTTGTCACAGAGTTTCCACTTGCATGAAAGTTGAATGTAGAACTTTTGATCTGGTTTTGTGTTGTCGTTGTCACATTTCCTGAGATGTTGAGATTTTCAAGATCTTTGACGGTGACATAGGCTTGGACTTTTTCTGCACTCTGGGTATTGGATTTTGGACGAATTGTAAGCACTTTGTTATCGACAGTAGTTTCTATGTTAGCTAAAGCATTATCAGTGCCTTCTAATTTGAGAGATTCTTGGGAGGCCTCTTCAATCCATAAGACTACATTAGACTCAACGCTAATGCTTGTAAAATTTGACACATCACGATCTTGCGATGCGGCGAATAAATAAAAAGGTAAAAGAAAAAAAAGGTATTTTGAAAGAAATCTTGTCATATCAAACTCCTGGTTTTAGAAGATGGTATTATATTTTTTCTTTTTTTTGCACTCTTTTTGCAGGGTAATACTTGAAAAAAGAATCAGCTTCGCTTAATCTTTAGAAAGACAGGGTCGTTTATGGCAGAAAAAACAGAAAAGGCAACGCCGAAAAAGTTAAGGGATGCGCGTAAAAAAGGGCAGGTAGCAAAATCTCAAGATTTTCCATCAGCTTTTACGTTCGTGATTGCCATAGGTGGAACCTTGGTCGCTTCAGGTTACCTATATGATCAATTAGCAGGTTTTATCATTCGCACCTTTTCTCGCATTACGCCTGACTTAAATGTGATACAAACTTTGCCAAGTATTTTGAATGATGTATTGACAACGATTTTAGTCTCTTCTTTTCCCATTATGATTGTGACAGCATGTTCAGGGATGATTGTGACTTTTTTGATTGTAGGCCCCGTCTTTTCTGGAGAGGCGGTAAAATTTGATTTAAAACGACTCAACCCTGTGGATAATATCAAAAATAAATTCAAGCTAAAAACATTGTTTGAGCTTATTAAATCGGTTCTAAAAATTACGGGTGCTGTGATTATTATTTACTTCATTATTCGTGCAGATCTTAAAGAGGTGTTAGCAACTGTGGGTTTGCCTGTAGCAGTAACAGCAAAAATATTTTCAGGATTTTTAGTCAAAGTGGTGATTCAAGTAGGAATTTTCTTTTTAGCTATAGCGGTTTTAGATTTGGCTTTTCAAAAACGCAACTTTGCGAAAGAAATGAAAATGGAAAAGTTTGAAGTCAAACAAGAAATGAAAGATACGGAAGGAAATCCAGAAATTAAAGGAAGAAGACGCCAACTTTCTCAAGAAATTGCTTATCAAGAAGGCCCCAAAGTGGCCAGGCGTGCAAAAGCCATTGTCACAAATCCTGTACATATTGCAGTGGCTGTTGCGTATGATGAAAATGTGCATTCAGCACCAGTCATTCTAACTATGGGGCAAGGCATCATAGCAGATGCGATTATTAAAGAAGCACTTGCATACAATGTGCCAATTATGCGAAATGTAGATCTAGCACACCAATTATTTGAGTATGGACAAATTAGTGATTATATTCCAGAGGATGCATTTGAAGCTGTGGCAGAAATTTTGCATTGGATAGAAGAACTAGAAACTAAGATTACGCAGTAAATCCACTTTAGGGGAAGAGCGAAGAGCATGAGAGTCAAGTATTACGCCGAAGTGCAACTCTATAAATGTTGGACAAGAAGAAATACGCAGTCAATCATTCCTTGCAGCCTTTCCATGGGTTGTATTTACTGCGTAACATTAGTTAAAGGTAAGGAATAGATGAAGTTTTTAGGAAAATTAGGATCGCAACGCGCACTTAAATTTGTGACGCACTCATCAGATTTGGTGCTTGCATTCTTTATTATCGCGATCATCGCGATGTTTGTCATTCCAATGCCACCAGACGTGATCGATTTTTTAATTTCGATCAACTTTGCCATTTCAGTATCGTTGATTTTTGTCTCCCTTTTTATTCGAAAAGCCACGGATTTGTCGATTTTCCCCTCCCTTTTGTTGATTACCACGTTGTATCGATTGGGTGTGAATATCTCTTCCTCAAAACAGATTCTTTTAAATGCCTACGCAGGAGAAGTGATCGAAGCATTTGGACTATATGTTGTGGGAGGGAACTATGTTGTCGGTGGTGTCATTTTCTTAATTATCACGATCGTGCAATTTATTGTGATCGTGAAAGGTGCTGAAAGGGTCGCTGAGGTGGCAGCGCGTTTTGTATTGGATGCGATGCCAGGAAAGCAGATGAGTATCGATGCAGATTTAAGAGCAGGTACCATTGACTCGCAACAGGCAAGAAATGCGCGCCTGGTGCTTCAAAAAGAAAGCCAACTCTATGGAGCGATGGACGGTGCGATGAAGTTTGTCAAAGGAGATGCCATTGCAGGTATTGTGATCGCTTTGATCAACATCGTAGGTGGTTTGATTATTGGAATTACCATGCATGGAATGACTCCTCTGCAAGCGGCACACACTTATACGATCTTGTCTGTGGGTGATGGACTGGTATCTCAAATTCCAGCTCTTATCATTGCTTTAACTGCCGGTATTGTGACCACTCGTGTTGCTTCTGAGGAAAAAGAGGCTAATCTTGGTAGTGATATCTTTAAACAAATTGTCGCCTTTCCAAAAGGAATTCTTTTGGGAGCAGGATTTACTCTTCTCATTGGACTTGTTCCTCATTTTCCATTGTGGCCCTTTGCAATTATGTCTACCATCTTGTTTTCTATAGGAATTTATTTCTACCGAGAGCAAAAACGACAGCAAGGGGTGGAAAAAGCAGGGTCGATCGAAGTAGCTACATCGGAAGATGGAAAGAGTACAACGTACCTTTCTACAGGAGAAGATTACGCCTTGACGGTTCCTGTGATGTTAGAAGCGGGCAAAATGGTGTCTGAATTGATCAGAAAAGATCGTGGAGGACAAAATTTTGTCGAAGAGATGATTCCTAAAATGCGCAATGCACTTTACCAAGATTTAGGAGTGCGTTTTCCAGGAGTGCATGTGAGAACAGATTCACTGACACTTAAAGAAGACGAATACATGATTTTGCTCAATGAAGTGCCCATTGTAAGAGGGAAAATTGTGCCAGATCATATCCTTTCTGCAGAACCAGAAGAAGTTTTACAAGAATATAATATTCCTTATACAACGCAGATAAATGCGCTTAATTTGCCATCCCTTTGGATTGATGTGCGTTATTTAAGCGTGATGGATGATGCTAAATTGCGTTATTGGCAACCGCTTAATGTGGTGATTTTGCATCTTTCTTACTTCTTTAGAAATTACAGCTCAGAATTTATTGGCATTCAAGAAGTGCGTGGCATTATTGAATTTGTAGAACGTTCATTCCCCGATGTGATCAAAGAAGTGACACGTTTGGTTCCTTTGCAAAAATTGACAGAGATTTTCAAAAGGCTTGTGCAAGAGCAGATTTCTATTAAAGACTTAAGAACGATTATGGAAGCTTTAGCAGAATGGGCGCAGAGTGAAAAGGATACCGTGCTTTTAACAGAATATGTTCGTTCTTCTTTAAAACGTTATATTTCAAACAAATATTCACAAGGAACCTCTTTTATTTCGGTCTATGTGCTAGATCCTGAAATTGAAGATATGGTTCGAGGAGCCATCAAACAGACGAGTGCAGGATCCTATTTAGCGCTAGATGGAGATTCTGTACAACTCATTTTAAATAGTATGCGCAAAGTGATCAAACCACCTCCTCCAGGCGCGCAACCTCCGGTCATCTTAACGGCTATGGACGTTAGGCGTTTTGTGAGAAAACTAATCGAATCGGAATTTCCCACAATTTCGGTGCTTTCTGTTCAAGAAATTATCCCAGAAATACGCATCCAACCTCTCGGAAAGGTTCAACTTACCTAAAACTGATATTAGGGATAAAATCCTATCTATAGAAGGGCTGCAAAGGGCTATCTTCTTCGTATTGCTCCTCATCCACATCCAACTCGCAATTGAATTGGACATCGTCGCACTACTCGAATCTCACCTTTGTAGCTCTTTCTCTAAATAGGATTTTATCCCCAACACCAGTCGAAAATCGTTTCATTTTTGTAAAAAATAGTAGATACCTATAAGATCCGGATTATGGCAGAATTTCATATCGATCCTTCTTCTGGCGTAGGCAAAGCTTCTGGTGCTAAAGGTCAGCAAAAGATAGCAGCTCAAAAGCTTAAAGCTTATCTTGTCTCTCAAAAAGTGACAGCAGAAGAAGCTAAACAGTGGATGGCAGAAGAAGTGTTTTCTTTGCCTGTGATTCAAAAACGTTTTCGTACGCTCGATAAACGCATCAAACGGTCAGGTTCGTCTACAGAGGATGAAGGGGGATCTGAAGGAGCTATCAAAACAGAAAGGAAAAAAGTTCTTAGGGTCAAAAATGTGAGCGATGTTGCAGAGCATTTTCAAAAGCGCAACAAAGAGTTGGATTCAGATGTGCTTTTAGAATTGTTAGATTTGCTAGGCCCCGAGGATACTCCAGACCAGATCATGGAAAAAGTCTCACGTTTTTTTGATGATCCTTCCTTGCAAGATGAAGTGCTCGATTTTTTAATGAAAGCTCTAGACAAGGATGAAGCGGTAAAATTAAAACGTTCTGTCTTTACTGCCAAAGAAAGGCTCAATACACAACTCAAAAGAGAGGTTGTTGCTGGACGTAATGTGATCAAAGAAGCGCAAAAGTATGCTGAGATGGGAATCGGTTCTCCTACATTTCTGCGTAATTTATATCGAGACATCACAGGAAATCCAAGAACTCCGCATCAACTTTTTGAAGAATTAAGTGAACAATATATGTTCCAACAACTCAAATTTGTGGTGGGTTTTTTACTCCATTCTATTGGGGCGGATTTGAATGCAAAGGGTCCTTCAATAGACCGTGCAGAGCTCATTCGTCTATTTTCCGAGTCACGTGTTTTGCAAGCAATTCTAGGTGTCTATCTATTTTTTAAATCGCGTTTGCGCCTATTACAAAAGGCATTTATCCGATACAAACTTCCTTGGAACAGTTTGCTTGGATTTGAAACATTAGCCAAGGTGTTTATGCGTTTTATTAAGGAAAGGTACCCTAATTCTGAAAAAGTGATACGCTTGGCAATGGACCTGGGGCTAGAAGATGAAATTTTAGCGCAAACTATTGTGTTTTTACAATTTCGTGATGCGGTCAAGTTAGTTTCGCCAAGATTATACCGTTCTGACCAACACAAAATGGATATATTTTCTTCTATTATTGATGCTCTAGAAGAATTAGAAGATGTGCTTGAAGAAGTGGAGGAAGAAGAAGAATCATGATCGATCAATTTCAAAACGTGATTCAAGATTTAGGTGCCCTTACAGCAGTGCCCTTGCATGTGGATGAGAATTTTCATTGCGTGATGAATATCAACGGAGAGTTGGATATTTTTTTAGAGCCCAATGAACGCGATCACGTGTTGCAAATTGGATGCAAATTAGGCCAAATTTTTCAAGGTCCTTTTAGAGAGCGTGTGTTCAAGCAAATGTTGATTGCCAATGGATCAGAAGAAGCGCATTTTGGATATTTTGCATTTTCTTCTAGAAATCAGCAGCTTGTTTTTTATGCGATCAAATTTTTACCAGATCTAACGGGCGTGTATCTTGCCGATTTTTTAGAAAGCTTTATTGCCAATGCATTAAAATGGAAACAAGCCATTGAAAAGGGATATGAAAAACCAGATACTGTATGACAAGATCAAGAATACACATGCTATTGCACAATGGGAAGGCATTGGATTTGATCCCCATCATGGATTTTGTATTCCTTTATTTTCTTTGCGCACAAAAACCAGTTTAGGAATTGGTGAGTTTTTAGATTTACTTCCACTCATTGATTGGTGTGCTAAACTTAGCATGGATGTGATTCAACTCTTGCCCATCAATGATACAGGAACGGAAAAAAGCCCCTATTCTGCCATTTCATCTCTTGCTCTCAATCCTGTTTACATTTCCCTGCATGTGTTGGAAAAATGTCACGACACACCTAAATTGAGAAAATTGTATGCAGAATTAGAGGAGTTTGAAAAATTAAAGCGTGCCAATTATCACGATGTAAGAGCAAAAAAACTAGAATATTTGTACACCTATTTTTCGTGTCCCGATATTTTTAAAAGACATAAAGAAGATTACTATAATTTCTTTAAAAAACATGCATGGGTTAGAGACTATGCATTGTTTCGTATTTTAAAAAACCATTTTGATCAAAAACCTTGGCACAATTGGCCAAAAACGTACCAAGATCCTACGAATGCTAAACTAGAAGAATGGGCCAAGAAATTTGAAAAAGAATTGAAATATGAGATCTTTTTGCAATATTTGTGTTTTTCACAAATGGAAAGGGTTAAAAAATATGCCAATGAAAAGAAGGTATTTATCAAAGGTGATATCCCTATTTTGGTGAATAAAGATTCTGTCGATGTGTGGACACAGCAAGACAGCTTTTTTAGAGAAAAGTTTGCAGGCTGTCCACCTGATCGTTTTAATCGTGAAGGGCAAAATTGGGGCTTTCCTCTATTTAATTGGAAACGCATGGAAGAAAATGATTATGCATGGTGGAAAGAACGGTTAAAAGTCGCGCAAAACATTTTTAATATTTATCGTGTGGATCATGCGGTAGGTTTTTTTCGTATTTGGGCAGTACACAAGGGAAAAACTCCAGGATTCGGAAATTTTGAACCCGAAGATAAAAAAAAGTGGTTAGAACATGGATCTAAGGTCTTTCGTATGATGCTTTTAAATACCACAATGCTTCCTATTGCAGAAGATTTAGGCACTGTACCTAAAAAGATTCAAGAGTGTATCAAAAGTTTAGGCATTTGTGGCACGTCGGTGTTACATAGTCAATACCATTGGAGATATCCCCATTTTTTTAAAGATGCTCAAAATTACCATCCTGTATCTATGACAACGGTGGGTACACATGATATGGAGCCACTTGCTGCATGGTACAAAAGATATCCTCAAATCAGTAAACGATTTGCGCATTTTATGCATTGGGATTATGATGGTAAGATGACGCGTTTGCAACAAGAACAAACTTTGACATTTGCACACAGTACAAGTAGCGCTTTTCATATCAATATGTTCGATGAATACTTATCATTAATTGAAGAATTCACCATCGAACCTTTAGAAGATAGACGCATTAATTTACCAGGAATGATCATAAAAAATAATTGGACATTGCGCATGAATCAACCGTTAGAAACTGTCTCCAAACATGAACAGCTTAACCAGACACTATGTCGAATTTTAAAAAACCCCTGATAAAAGTAGCCTTTGTATGTGTGTTGCTTTTTAGTTTTTCATCTAGTGGAAAAATCAAAACGCTCTATTCATCCATCGAAAAAGAATCGCTCTCAAAACAGTTTGCTTTTTTATCCCTTTTTCCAAACTCAGAAGAAGCTGGAAAAATTAAAGAGCATCTAAATGAGCTCATTAAAATACAACTACCCGGCTTTTTATTTGACCCTACAATTGCTTTTCAATTTTCGACACTATTTAATGCTAATGTAGAAGCAGACAGTTCTTTTATCGATTCTGTCGTCGTAGAAAAGCTAAAAATTTTGACAGATCAATTTCCAAATAAACAATTAAAGGGAAATACAGTCTCTTCTTTTGAAGAGTTAAAAAAGCTTGCTGTCGATGAGGTGGATTTGAGTCGGGGATTGTTGTTGATCGATTCTTCTCAGCCTCAATCTACATATGAAACCTTGATTGATTTAATGACTCTGCAAATCCAAGCCTACTTGCCAAAAAATCCCACTCCTATGGATAAAATAAAAGCGATCAATCAATTTTTATTCTATGATATTGGTATCAAGTTTCCTCCAGAATCTCTGTTTGCGAAAAATATCGATACATATACCTTTTTACCTGCAGTTTTGGATTCGCGTTTAGGGGTCTGTTTGGGCGTGAGCGCTCTGTATTTATGCCTAGCGCAACATTTGGATCTGCCTTTAGAAATCATCACACCACCAGGACATATCTATTTGCGTTATCGCGATGATCAAACTCTACTTAATATTGAAACAACTGCCAGAGGGATCCATATTCCCAACGAACACTATCTTGGTGTCAATACTTGCGCTTTGCAAGAGCGTAATATCAAAGAGGTCTTAGGAATGGTCTTGATTAATGAAGCGAGCATTTTTTGGCACAAAAAAGAGTATACAACTGCGATCGATCGATATGAAAAAGCGCTTTTATTTTTACCAAATGATGGCCAATTGCACGAGTTTTTAGGTATTCAATATTTTTTAACCAACCAATTTACAAAAGCAAAAGCACACTTAGAATTTGCAAAAAGCCATCCTTTAGACCATGTCATTTATCAAAGCACGCTTATTGATGATGTATTGAATAGAACATGCACAAAAGAAGCAATAGAGGCTATTTTTGATTCCATTGATTCCTCTTTTGAGTCTGTATTAAAAAAACAAAAGGAACTTAAAAAAATTGTACAAAAAAACCCGCGTTTTGCCTCCGGATATTTTCATTTAGCCGTTGCCACACTTCAATTAGGCCAAGAGTTAAAAGCAGTTCCCTATCTTGAAAAATATTTAATCTTTCATCCCAAAGATCCTGTTGTGCACTACTATTTAGGTGTAGTCTTTTTTGAAACCCACGCGTTTGAAAAAGCATGGAAGCATTTATTGTTATCAGAGTCCCATTTCAAGAACAAAAAACCTAAAGCGCTCAATGAATTAAGACTCCAGCTCCAACGAGTCTACCCAAGAAGTTAGTTGCTGTGTAAGGATAGTATTATACCAATTGTAAAAATTAACTCTACAAATTGATCTTCACCTTTTCAGTCAGAATATCGTTTTCGATTTTGTTAACCCGTGAAGGTTAACTACAATCTCATAGGTGCTGCTTAAACAGCACCCTTGACTTCATTCTGCTTGAAAATTCTGAATCTCCTTCGCAAATTTAATTTTTACAATTGGTATTATCCCACAAGAAAGGCGAGATAGGCAATGTAGAGCGCAAAGAAAATGGCACCAACGGGGCGTGTGAATTGCGCTTTTTTAGAAAATAGGTAGAGCAGAAAAGTAAAACCAGCCATCACGGGAAAATCGATCATCAAAAAGGATTTGTCAATAGGAAAAGGGCGAATGAGCGCAGAAATGCCTGTGATGATAAATAAGTTCATAATATTCGAGCCCAAAACAAGTGCGAGCGCAAGGGTGTATTTTTTGCGTATGCTTGAGATAATCGCAGTGGCCCATTCTGGAAGTGAGGTGCCAATGGCAATCATGGTCAAAGAGATGATACGGTCTGGGATGTTAAAAAATGTCGCAATTTTTAAAGCTCCATCTAAAAAAAGATGCGCACCATAAAGGATCATTGCCATCGAAACACAAATGATCAAAATATCGAGCCAAACTTTGGAGCGCCTGAGGGCTTCTTCTTTTCTTGCGGGAGTTTTTTTGAGTAAATAGATAAGCGCTAAAATTCCAACAGCAAGCAAACACACACCATCGATTCTAGACATTTGCGTTTGTAATAAAGTGAGTCCAAATAAAAGAGTGATGATAAGTACGAGTGGCAAATGAAATTTTTTTAAGTATTTGGGAACCGAGAAGGGTTGGATCAAAGTGGCTGTTGCTAGCACAAAAGCGATGTTGGCTGTGTTTGAGCCCAAAACAGAACCTAAAGTAATGGCGCCAGAAGCATCGCGCATTCTTGCAATTACATTGGTAAAAAGCTCTGGCATGCTCGTTCCAAGTGCAATGAAACTCAAACCAATGACTGAGTGTGATATTTTAAAATGGTCTGAGAGGAGTTGGGCGTAGTGTACAAGAACTTCTGAGCCTACCCATAAAAGCCCCACTCCTAAAGTCACCAGCACAAATCCTATTTCCATATTTTTTCATCATATACTAAAAAATATTTTTAATTGATGTTACGCAGTAAATTTTGTTTGGAGGAGGAGCGAAAGGGACAAGATACAAGTAGAGTTCAGAAGTTCAACTCCATGAGAGTTGAACGAGGAGCACTACGCAGGAGATTGTTCCTTGTAGTCCTCTTATGAACGGAAGGTAGTGCGTAACATCAGTTTTTACGTTTGCTTGATGGTTTTTTCCTTGCAAGCCTTCAAGTGTTGATTTACAATCCACGAACTAATGCTAAGGAAACTTTTTCTACTGGTCATTTGTTTGCAGAGTGTTTTTGGGAATTTTCAAAATTCAAAAACTCTTTTGCTTTCTGAAGTCCAACCCAATTCCATCATCAACGGCGTGCAT
>JAAKFQ010000017.1 GCA_011064725.1 Chlamydiota bacterium
AAACAAAAAAAACCCCCAACTTTATACAAGAGAGTAAATCATCAAAACAACTAGACCAAGAAGTATTAGATAGATATTCAGAAGAAACTCCTTGGGGAATGAATGTTTCTATTGATTTATATGAAGCTGATCCAAAACTCATGAAAGATCCTAAATATGTCAAACAATTTATGACTGATTTAGTTAAATTCATTAACATGAAAGCCTATGGAGAGCCAATTGTTGTTGATTTTGGAGATACCCCTAGAGTTGCTGGAATTTCAGCTTTGCAATTAATAGAGACATCAAGCATCACGGCTCATTTTGCAAACTTTTCAAGTACCATACACATAGATATTTTTAGTTGTAAGGCATTTAGTCCGCATTTGGCAGGATTGTTTTGTAAAGAATATTTTAAGGCTGAGGAAATGAAAATGTCTCCTATAGTCTTTAGATTTTAAAAAAGAAACGAAAGCGGGTTTCGAAAAAAGGGTGATTGACTTACGAATGGGTGGGTTTATTTTGGTTCCAAAATCCTAAAATCTCTATCGGCGGCCTCTACTTAGTTGGATTTTAGAGCATCAAAGACCCACTCTACATAGGCTTTTGAACCTTGATCGATAGAAACGCTCAAAATTTCGTTTGTCTCATAACTCGCATTTTTTTCAATCAAAGTACAAATCGCGTCAAAGTGTTTTTTTTGTGTTTTCAGAATAACCTTCACCTCCTGTTCATGCGGGACTCTTCCCATGAAAACATCGACTCTACAGGAAAAAAACTGGCACATGCAATGAGCTTTTTGTCCAAAAGAGCAGAGATGATCGATTTTGCTTCAATAAGGTTGGGACAGGTCCAAAAAATATAGATTAAGTTCACCGCAATCAATGTCCTAGGATCAAACGTTGACAAATTTCATCTTGTAATTGTCTAGAATGAAAGCTTTGGCTCGCTTCGGATTGTAAATACATGCGTGCAATGTCTCTTTCAGAAGAAGTCTTAAATTGTTCTTCTATTTGATGTTCAAAGTCATGGAATCCCTTATCACATACTTCCATAGCTTGAAGAAAGGGATTTTGATTAAGATGAGCAAAAAATTCCTGCGCGATTTGAAAAGCCTGTTGTTTTAACTCCTCGATGTCTTGATTTCTTAGCTCTCTTAATCGATTCATAATCTGATGGCATTCTTGCAGAGGATTTGTGGACATTTTATTTTCTCTCTCCTATTCTAACGCCTTGAGATGGCAATCCATAGTATAACACTTTTTGTAATTCTGTTAAATAGGGAACATCAGAATTTAAAATATCTTTTAATAACAATTTTTTTAGAAGCTCTTCCTGGAAAATAGTATACCCTTGACTACCAAGGTTTTGTGTGCTTCTTGTTGTGAGATCTTCATTAGTTTTATGCGTGGATCCAAAGACAAGCAAATCTTGCGTACCAAGGGGAAGAATCCTAATAATTAAAGACGGTATTTTTTCTTTTAACTCGCTGATGAGCTGAAGTTCTTGAGGTTTCAGGTGTACTTGTTCTGGATGGCCCTTGAGTTGAGTGGGTTTTCCCCATTGGATATTTTCAAGATCTATAGGAACAATTTCAGGATGATCACTATCTAAAGCAACGAAAAATATGTTTGCGAAAGTAAGATCACTAATGCTTAATTGTGTAAGAATGGCATCTAGGTGATTAAGTTTCTGATACAAAACAGCTTGTTTTTCTTTACTTACGTCTTGGTCTATAAAGGAATGAGCACTTTGTTTATGACTGGGATGTTTTCCGTCAATAAATTCCCATAAACTTATAGGTCCTAAATCTTCAATCATTTCCCAGCTGGTTTCTTTTGAAGGAGAGAGAATGGTATATGTAGGCAGATCATGAGTAGAGGATTTTTGACTTGGAGGAAGTTGGTTAATTTGTCTAAAAAGTTCAATAACTTTTTGATCTAATAGAGCATCTCTGGGCTTGCAAACAAACTTAAATGACATGCCTTTGCTGAAAATAAATGTGACAACCACGGGTTTTTTTCCAAAATGATGCGTTTCATCTCCCTCATTAACGTATTCTAAGTCAATTTTTTCTAATGCAGGAAGACCGCTTTGTAAAATTCCTGCTTTTTGAAATTCGGAAATAACCCGCTCCTGATTGGTTTGAAAAAAAGCATGTAGCTGTTGAAAAAAAAGTAGATTATTTAAGATAGGGTTTAATATGCGTTCTTTTGTACAAATAAAGTCTGCATAAGAGTGTTCGCGATTCAAAAGTAGATCAAAATGATCACTTATCATACCTAAGGAAGCATATGTTTTTGTTAGTTCTACACCCAACGTATCGAGTTGTTCATAGAGCTGTGAAAATTTTTGTTGGGATTTTTGATTTTTTTGATCTTTTTGATACTCCAAGTAAGCCTTCTTCATTTCTAAAAATCGGAATTCATAATCCATTAAAGCAGATTCTAATTTTTTAAATGCAGTTGCTTGTTCAGAGCTAAAATGGTGTAATTTATCAAAATGCAATGCGCGTTGATGAGATAATTCATCTAAAACTTCTGCGATATCTTTAGGAATATTTCGATCAATGATTATTTCGCCAGCACTTTGCGAAGATTGAAAATGAGATGATCGTAATGGATCCGGAGGAGGTGTGCGAGATGCCATATAATCCTTTTTTTTCATGTAGAAAGGAATGGGAATATTTTTCAATCAAATTCTTGAAGGGATACACATTTACTTTTTAACTTGAAGGTGTTATTTTTCAAAATAGAATCAATTAGAGAGGTCATGAATGCATATTGAAGAAGAGAAGAAAAAAGATTATGTCATTATTAAGGTCTCAGGAAGATTGGATGCCATCAATTCGCCACGTTTTGAGAAAAAAATGAAAGAAAAACTCGATGAAGAAAAACGTAAAATTCTTCTCGATTTTTTGGATGTTGAATATCTAAGTTCATCAGGAATGCGTGTGCTTTTGTCTTTTACCAAAAAATTGGATGCACTAGGTGGTAAACTTGTTGTATTTAACGTCGATGAAGATGTGTTAGAAGTGCTTAAAATGGCAGGTTTTGATCGCGTGATTAAAATTGTTTCATCGCAGCAAAAAGCAGAAGAATTAATGGCGTAAAATGCCAAATCATTTTGAGGAAACGTTTCTTTCTCCCGAATATAAAAAAATGCATGGTATTGCTTTTGGTAAGATGCCAAGAGCCATTGTGCTTGCAGGTCCCACGGGAGTTGGCAAAACTGTACTGTCGCTTCAACTCGCCAAAATCATGGGAGCAGAAATTGTTTCTTGCGATTCGATGCAGGTGTACAAAGGCATGGATATTGGAACAGCCAAACCCTCTATTTTAGAGCGCAATGAGATCCCGCATCATCTCATTGATATTCGAGAAGTCAAAAAACCCATCAACGTGGTGGAATTTTTTCAAGAAGCAAAAAAAGCTACAGAATCCATTGTTTCTAGAAATCGCATTCCTATTTTTGTGGGAGGCACGGGATTTTATATCCAAGCGCTGATCCATGGACCTCCGATAGGTCCTCCAGCGGATGCCAATGTACGCAAACTATTGCATAGCGATCTTGAGCGTTTTAGCATTGAAGCGCTTTATGATAGGATCTGTAAGTTAGATCCAGAATATGCCAAAGATATCACACCTTTCGACAAGCATAAAATCTTGCGTGCATTGGAAATTATGGCAATCACACACAAAAAGGTTTCCGATTTTCATCCCAAAAAGTTTTCCAAGGGATTGGAATTAGATTTCCATTGCTGGTTTTTATCAAGATCTAGAAAGGCGCTCTATGAGCGTATTGAACAGCGCTGTGATCAGATGATCAAAATCGGATTTTTGGAAGAAATGGAAGATCTTGTGCAAAAAGGCTTGCAAACCAATGTGACAGCATCCAATGCCATTGGATATCGTCAAGCTTTAGATTTTTTGCACTCCAAACGCACAGAAGAAGAATTTCACGATTTTATTGCTAAATTCAAGCAAAAGACAAGGCAGTATGCCAAAAAACAATTCACCTGGTTTCGTAAGCAAAAAGAATTTCGTTGGTTGGATTTGGAAAAATATTCTCAAGAAGCAGCCATTCAAGCCGTACTGCTAGACTTCGAGAGGAGATGATTTAAACTGGTACTATGCGATAAATTTTGTTTAGAGGGAGAGCGAAAGGGGCGAGATACAAGTATTGTTCAGAAGTCCAACTCGGGTAGGAGTTGGACAAGGAGCCAATGCGCAGTAGATTGGCCCTTACAGCCTTCCTATAGATGAAATTTATCGCATGGTACCAGTATATTATAAAATGTGTCGCGTTCAAAAGGCTCAAAACCCGCTTGTTTGATCATCTCAATAATTTCCATTTGGGTCGTTTTGTTCACAAAATTAGCTTTTCTATGGACGCTTTCTTGTAAAATGGTGCCTCCAAAATCATCAGCTCCATAATTAAGCGCTAGCATGCCCGCTTCTTTGCCTTCAGGAAACCAGCTTGCTTGGATATGATCAAAATTATCTAAATAGATCCTTGCAAAGCTAAGTATTCTAAAATAATCCTCAGGTCCAGCACAGTGTTTAACATGTTTTTTTAGGGGATTGTTGCCACTTTTGTAACTCCAAGGGATGAAGGCCGTGAATCCTTGTGTTTCATCTTGCAGCGAGCGTATTTGATCTAGATGGATCAAGATATCTTCTGGAGTTTCGACATGTCCATACATCATGGTTGCTGTCGTTTTAAATCCAACTTCATGGGCTTCTTTGTGGATCTGTATCCATGCATTTTCGTACATTTTTTTAGGAGAAATGCGTTTTCGAACACTTTCTGAGAGAATTTCTGCGCCTCCACCTGGAATAGAGCGCTGTCCTGCATCAAAAAGGGCTTGCAACACATCTTTTGTTGTCATGTTTTCTACCTTCGCAATGCAATCGATTTCACATGCTGTGAAAAAATGGGGATTAATATTTGGAAAGAGTCGTTTTGTTTCTTTGACAAGAGAGACATAATATTCAAGGGGCAAATCTGCATTTAATCCACCTTGTAAAAGCACAGTTGTGAGTCCTTGATTGGATGCAAAGGCGACATCTTCCATCACCTCTTCGACAGATTTGGTATAGGCATCTGTAGCATTTTTATTTCTGTAAAACGCGCAAAAAGTGCAACAAGCATCGCAGACATTGGTATAATTGGGATTAGTATCAAGAACAAAAGTGACACGTTTTTTTGGGTTTTTTATATTGCGCACATCTTGCGCTTTTTCTTGGAGCATACTTAAGGGAGCATTTTCAAAAAGAGTCAGACCTTCTTCAAAAGAGATTCTTTGCATTAGTCCAGTGTAATTGTTTTTCTTGATTTTGTATATAATGTCAAACTGACGTTACGCGATAAATCCAACCTATGGGAAGGCTGCAAGGAATGATCTACATCGTATGACTCCTTGCTCAACTCTCATGGAGTTGTACTTCGTCGTAATGCTTGTATCTCTTGCCCTTAGCTCTTCCCCTAAATTGGATTTATCACGTAACGTCAGTAAAAAAGCATTGCTTTTCTACATTGATCGCGATAATATGAGGAAAATATCAGAAAAGAGCCTAAGATGAAATCTCAAGAAACGCTTTTTGATACGCAAGCAGACAAAATTAAGAATGCATCGCATGAGTATGCCGCCTTTTTCCAAAAAATCGCAGAAGTGGACAATCCGGTAGAAAAAATTGAAAAAACGCTTGTGTTTATGAAAGAGTGCTTGAAAGAAGATGGAAGTTTTAATCGGCAAAGTTTTTGGAAGGCAAAGTTATTGTGCATCGAGCTGTTTAAAGAGTCCATTGATAAAGCCAAACGTTATCAGCTTTGGAAAGAGTTTATCGAATTGATCCGTCAGGGAAGAGTTGCTGAAAAGCTCCTTTCACAAAACACGCAATTTTTATACGAGCAGATTTTAAAAGCAGTCGAGTTATTAGAAAAAGAGAGCAAACAAGAACCCAAACAAAGTCCAAAGGATTTGACAGAAAAATGCATTCCTTATTTAAAAAGCGAACTGATTGGGCTTGAAAAAAATCAAGCTTTTTATGAGTTTTATCATACACTTGTGTTGCGTTATCGTGATTTGAAAAACGAGCTTGTTGCATCCCAAATGCACTATCGAGAAAAAAAGCAGCTTTTTGAGCGTTTAGATCCCATTGCGCATGTTCTATTTACATCTCGCAAAGAATACATTACACGTATATCCGATTCATTTGAAAAAGTAGTTGTCAATTTTTGCAACGCTGCTTTTGATGGGACAAAGACTCTAGCTCCCATCTATGTGTTGAAAGAACAAGTGAAGTTACTGCAAAATTTGGCCAAAGAACTGGGATTAAATTCCACAGCATTTAAAGCTACAAGACTGAAGCTCTCAGAGCTTTGGGGCAAACTTAAAGATTTTGAAAAAGAGCGCAAAAAAGAGTCTGTTGAAAAAAGAAGATATTCAAAGCAAAACTTAAATATTGTAGAGCAAAAGATTGAAGAGTTGAAAAAAGTCGCACAAGCCAAACACTACGATTTAGAAGCGATTGAAAGAGAAGAAAATACCATCATTCGTTATGCTCGTACCTTAGAAATGGAAAGAGAAGATCGCCTTTCTGTAAAAGAAAAGCTTCAAGAGTTAAAGCGCCCTTTTATTGAAATCCAGTCGCATCAAATTGAAAAACAAAAGCTAGAAGAACAGAAGCAAACCCACGCTCTTCAAAAGGTCTATTTTGACCTAGAACAAGATGCTGAAAAGCTGATCGCACAAAATGGTGATTTGTCGTTTGATGTATTAGATACGCGCTTAAGAGAATTTAATCAAAAGATGTCTAAAGCACATTTGGATTTTTCTCAAAAACAGACGCTTGATAAAAAGCTTTCGATTCTAAAAGCCATTTATCATGAAAAGAAGGAAAAGGCCATTCTTGAGCAAATCAAAGAAGGAGAGACACCAGAAACTCTAAGAGCTTTAAAAGTGCACCTAGAAGACAAGCGTATGCTTTTCAAAAAAGAGTATGAGAATCTCAAAAAAGAACTCAAAAACTGCGGCCTTGATGTAGAAAAATCTGTCCAAATCCAAGAAAGTATCCAAACCACCAAAGAATCCCTTGAAAAAGTCAATGCTCAACTACAGGAAACAGACCTCAAGCTGAATGCTCTTATGGAATAAAATTATAGAAGATTGGATTAGATTTTGAATCCTTTTGAGTTTTCCTCAAATTAAAAATTTAACATGACAAAAAATGGGAAGAACTAGACGTCAAACAAGTTTCGTGTTAAACTCATCCTTTAAAAAAAAGTGTACTGTTATGCAATCAAAAGCAATGTTAGAGGCAATTGTAGAGGCGATTTTCAATAAAAAAGGATTGAATGTACTTGCCCTTGATGTCAAGCATTTGACCCCCATGTCAGATTATGTTGTCCTTGCTGAAGGAACTGTCGATCGGCATATTGAAGCGATTAAGAATGGAATTATTGATGAATTGCGAAAGCATAAGGAAAAACCTCTTTATGTCGAAGGTGATGGAAAGAGTGGATGGATTATTGTGGATTTTGTCGATGTTGTGGTGCATTTGCTTCTAAGAGATGTCAGAGAACTTTATAAAATCGAACAGCTGTATAAAGATGCACATATTGTAGACGTATATGAAGAGGTGGAAAATGGATAAAAAACGCATTGTTGTGACAGGCATTGGAATCGTCTCTTGTTTTGGAAATGATGTCGAAGTTTTTTATGACACGTTATTGAGTGGAACAAGTGGTGTGCGTTTGATTGATACCTTTGATGTATCTGAATATCCTACCAAGATAGCAGCTTCTATTCATGGATTTGAAGTGGGCGATTACATGGATCCAAAAAGTGCAAGACGCATGGATCGATGCATCCATTACGCAATGGTTGCTGGAAAAAAAGCATACAAACAAGCCAAGCTCGATGAAGCTACATTGGATTTGGAAAAATGTGGTATTTTGATCGGATCTGGTATGGGGGGAATGCACTCTTTTCAAGAGGGTGTGGAAGTGTTAAAAGAGAGAGGCTATCGGCGCTTATCTCCATTTTTTATCCCTCAAATCATTACGAATATGTCAGGTGCACTTTTGGCCATCGACTTGGAATTCATGGGACCCAATTATTCCGTTACCACAGCCTGTGCGACCTCTTCCTATGCCATTGTCAATGCGGCCAATCATATTAGGCAGGGACATGCCGATGTGATGATCTGTGGAGGAACAGAAGCTGCCATCACATCAATGGGCCTCACATCTTTTATTGCGAATAAAGCGTTATCTAGAAGAAATGATGCGCCAGAAAAAGCGTCAAGGCCCTGGGATAAGGATCGAGACGGATTTGTTATGGGAGAAGGAAGCGCTGTGCTTATTTTAGAAAGCTTAGAGCATGCACAAAAACGCAATGCGCCTATCTTAGCAGAATATAGAGGTGGATTTTTAAATTCTGATGCCTACCACATGACACATCCAAGAGAAGATGGAAGTGGTGTTGCTGTATGTGTAGAAAAAGCTCTAGAAGATAGCGGTGTGAAAAAAGAAGAGGTGAATTTTGTCTCTGCACATGCCACATCAACACCAGCTGGAGATGTGCCTGAAATTTTGGGTCTGAAATCTGTCTTCCATGAAAAACTGAAAGCTATGAAAATCAATGCGATTAAATCAATGATTGGACACACTTTGGGTGCGGCAGGTGCAATGGGAGCAATAAGCATTATTCAAGCGATTCAAACAGGAAAAATTCATCCGACCATCAATTTGGATCATGTGGATGATGCACTTCTGGGCTATGATTTTGTGCCTCTAAAAGCGCAAGATTATAAGGTCAATGTGGGCCTTGGAAACTCGTTTGGATTTGGTGGACATAATGCCTGCATTCTTTTTCAGGGGTTTGATGCATGAGAAAAGAAGAATCCTTTGGTATTATTCCTTTAAGGCAGCAGAGAAAAGAGTGGGAAGTTTTGCTCGTCGAACACTTGAAAGGACATTGGAGTTTTCCAAAAGGACATCTGGATGAAGGAGAGACGCCCCAGATTACAGCAGAAAGAGAACTGATGGAAGAAACGGGCCTAGAAGTGGAAAAATATTTGTTTCCTGATGTGCTAAAAGAAAAGTACTTTTTTTTTGATAAGGACGAAGAGGTGAGAAAAACAGCGCACTATTTTGTGGCGATGGTCAAAGGACAAGAAAGGCCGCAGCCAGAAGAGATAAAAACCTGCAAGTGGTTTTCTCTTCAAGATGGGGCAAGCGCATGTACCTATAAAAACACAAGAGAGCTTGTGCTCGATATGATCAAACTTTTGGAGGGACTATGACAACACTTCAACTAACAAAACAACCATTTAGTTTAAAAGCGTTTGAGCTTATAAAATTTGCATCAAGTATCTGTTTGATTGCAATAAGCGCTCAACTCTCTATTTATTTACCCAACAATCCTGTGCCGGTGATTTGGTACATGAATGTGCTTTTTTTATATGCCGCCATAAAAGGTGCAAAGCAAGGCGCATTGTTTACCATGAGTTATTTGGGATTAGCTGCAGTAGGATTTCCTCTTTTAGCCAATGGGGCTTGTGGACCTTTACATTTTTTAGGACCGACAACAGGCTATTTGATCGGAATGATTCCAGCAAGCTTTGTCACAGGGTATTTGATGGAAAAAGGATTTTCGAAAAGCGCGCTTTATAGTTTTTTTGCTTTTGTAGTTGGTAACAGTTTTGTCTATTTTACAGGTGTGCCACATCTTGCGCAATTTGTCGGCATGAAACAAGCGCTTTATTTAGGGATCGTGCCCTTTATTCCAGGCTTTATCTTCAAAAATCTAGTGTGTACCTATTTTTATCAAAGACTACATAGGTAGCGTCGGTTGAAAATAGAGGGATGTCTGAGGTAATGCAGGACTTCCCCTTGTTGCCTGAAATCCTTTGGATTCTGGATTTTCAAGCTTGAGTACATTTTTAACAGCATCTGCCTTTGCTGTTTTAGAATCGATACGCTCAGGTGTAGTGGGGCTAATGTTTCTTTCACTTAATGGTCTAATTTTCATAATCACAACTCCTATTTAAATTTGGGTCAAAATTCCTTGATATGAAATTTTTTCAACAAAAGCAAGCTTTTTTTACAGTAAATACAAAAATACCATTTTTTCTGTTGATATATTCCGTTTGAGTGTACAATAAACCTATGCGTTTATTGTTTTTGATTTTTGCAAAAGTTGCTAGTTTCATTTTACGTTTGAGATATAAAATTGAGATCAAAGGATTGAAAGAAGTCAAACAAGCTTTAAAAGATGACCCCCATTCGATTCTATTTTTATCAAGTCACGTATCTCATACAGAACCTGTGATTTTGCTCTCTCTGCTCTATCAGCAGTTTAAACCCATCCCCTTTATTTTTGATGAAGTATATCAAGAGCCCATCATTAAACAACTCTCTGATATCGTTGGGGCCATCTCGGTACCTAATTTTGAAAAAGCCACCAATTCTTATAAGAAAAAATATTGGGAAAGGGCGCTTGGAAAAAGTGTTGAAGAGTTGGGCCAGGGAAAAAACTTTTTGATTTATCCAAGTGGGCAGCTTAAACGTACACCTGAGGAGCGTTTGAGTGGGGCAAGTGGCGTGTATCAATTGATCAAAGGTGTACCTCAAGCAAAAACGGTATTGATTCGTATCAGTGGCCTTTGGGGCTCAGCATTTTCTTGTGCGTTTTCAAAAGAATCTCCCTCGATTTCAAAAAATATCCTTATGATGACCAAATATGTACTGATGAACTTGATTTTCTTTATGCCAAGAAGAAAAGTGACGTTTGAGTTTGAGCTTGCAGATATGGATGTCTTAAGAAAAAAAGATAATATCGAACTCAACACCTATCTTGAAAATTGGTACAATGCTTCATTTGAAAATGGTAAAGAGCCTTTTTCTAATGTCTCCTACACTTTTTGGAAAAAGACCTATCTTCATGACAAAGCGGTGGAGTATCAAGACATCATTGATGTATCAAATGTATCTGAAAAAACAAAAGAAAAAGTGATAGGGCATTTGCAGCAATTGCTTGAACATCCAAAACCTATCACTCCTGAAATGGAGCTGGGCACAGATTTGGGGCTCGATTCGTTGGATTTGGCAGAAATTATCACCTATTTAGAACAGCAATTTGGCGCGCGTAATATCAAACCAGAAGAGATCCAAACCGTTGCTGGAATCATGAAGGTGGCAGACAATATCGATCGAGTGCAGCTTGAACTCAAGCATACAGAAGAATTGATTCAAAAATTTGTACAAGAAAAAACGCGCCATGAGGTGGAATACCCAGAGGGAAAAAATCTTCAGCAAGCCTTATTGAGAGCTTGTTTGAAAAGAGGAAAAGAAATTGCTTGCGTGGATGAAATGACAAGTGTGCTTTTAACTTACGAAAGGTTTTTATTATCAGCTTGGCTTTTATCAAAAAAGATTAAAAAATTCGCTAACAAATATGTTGGCATCATGCTCCCTGCATCTGCAGGAGCTTACATTACAATTTTTGCTGTTCTCTTGGCAAAAAAAGTGCCTGTTATGCTCAACTGGACGCAAGGTGCAAGGCATTTAAATGAAGCTGTTTCATTGACCCATTTAGACACGGTGTTGACATCGAAGAAATTTGTCGATGGAGTGCAGGGTGCTGATTTTGGAAATGCAGATGATCTCTTTATCTTTTTGGAAGATGTGAAAAAATCCCTTTCTATTGTGGATAAGTTAAAAGCGCTATTTACAATGCGCTTCTTTTCGGACAAATGTGTACAATCTTATGAAGAGGTTTCAAAAGAAAAAGAAGCAGTGATTTTGTTTACAAGTGGAACAGAAGGACCTGCAAAAGGTGTGCCTTTGTCACATGAAAATATCATAGAAAATCAAAAAGCTGCTTTAAAAGAAATCCCTATCAAAAGCACAGACCGCTTTTATGGTTGTCTGCCTCCGTTTCATTCATTTGGATTTAATGTTGCGGGTCTTTTTACAATTCTTTCTGGCATAAAAGTTGTCTTTACGCCCAATCCCTTAGATTCCAGTATCATTAAAACAGGATTAAGTAAGTGGAAAATTACCATGTTTTGCGCAGCTCCCTCATTTTTACAGCCCGTGTTGGTCATTGCAGAACCTAAGGATCTAGAAAGCGTACGTATGATTATATCAGGTGCAGAAGCACCTCCAGCAAAACTATTAGAACTCATTGACCATTTTGGAAAGGAATTTATTGAAGGATATGGGATCACAGAATGTAGTCCGATGGTGACGGTCAACCATTTGGGTGAAGAGAGAAAAGGGGTTGGAAAACCTCTTTCAAATATTGATATTGCCATTTGTAAAGAAGAAACATTTGAAAAACTTGGAACTAATGAAAAGGGGTTAATTTTAATTTCTGGACCTAGTGTTTTTTCTGGGTATTTAGGATTAAAAAAGGATCCTTTTGTCATGATTGATGGCAAACGTTATTATGATTCGGGAGATATTGGATATTTAGATGAAGAAAGGAATCTTATTTTAACAGGCAGAAAAAAACGTACCATCAAAATTGGTGCAGAAATGATTTCTTTGACGCATTTAGAGCATACACTCAATGAAGTAGCACAAGAATCTGGCTGGGAAGTTGCAGAATCAGGAAATACCTTTGTTGCGATGCCAGATGTAGAAGATTCAAAACCAAAATTGATTCTCTTTTCTGCTTCAAATGTCAATGTCGATCAAGTCAATAGCAGTTTGAAAACCTTAGGTTATGCAAATATGATCCGTTTTTCTAGGCTCATTCCAATCGAATTCATTCCATTGATGGGATCTGGCAAGATAGATTATAGAACGCTAGAGGCGAAGTTACATGCATAAGCTTGTGCTGTATAATACACTCACGCATCAAAAACAAATTCTAGAACCAACATCGCCTTTTTTAATGTACACCTGTGGACCGACTGTTTACGACATGGCGCACATTGGAAATTTTAGAACATTTGTATGCGAAGATCTACTAAGAAGAGTGCTTGAGTTTTTGGGCTACAAGGTCAAACATGTGATGAACATCACTGATATTGATGATAAAACTATCAAAGGAGCGATTGAAAAAAAGGTCTCACTTCAAGAGTTTACTGAGCCCTACACAGACGCGTTTTTTGAAGACTTAACTCTTCTTGGTTGCAAAAAGGCGAACGCATATCCAAAAGCCACCGAATTTATTCCAAAAATGATCCAGATAATCGAAAAATTGATTAAGACCAAACACGCATACAGCATGTCTGATGGGGTCTACTTTGATATCCACTCCTTTAAGCACTATGGCAAGCTTTCGCACTTAAATTTAGAAGAGCTGCAAGCAGGGGCTTCTAAAAGATGCCATGTGGATGAATATGATCGCAAGCACATCTCAGACTTTGTGCTCTGGAAAGCATACGATCCTAAGCGAGATGGAGATATTTTTTGGGTCTCACCTTTTGGCAAAGGAAGACCTGGCTGGCATCTGGAATGTTCCTGTATGGCAATGGACTTGCTTGGAGAGACGATCGATTTACATGCAGGAGGTGTAGACAATATTTTTCCCCATCATGAAAATGAAATTGCACAATCAGAAAGTCTATCAAAAAAACCCTTTGTCAAACATTGGTTCCATGTCGAACATTTGCTTGTCAATAACAAAAAAATGGCCAAAAGCTTGGGGAATTTTTACACCCTCAAAGATCTGATAAAAAAAGGATATACAGGAACTTGTGTGCGTTACTTACTTTTAAGCGCGCACTATAAAACGCAGCTTAATTTTACACTAGAGGCACTAGATAGCGCTAAACAGGCTTGCGACCGCCTTAACACGCTTTATCATCGCCTGCATACGGTGAAAAATGAAGGCTCATATGATGCCAAAGACCTGATTGAGTCCACGCTATTTGAATTTACAGAAGCTTTGATAGATGATCTTAATATTTCAAAGGCCCTCAGTCATCTCTTTGATTTTGTGCGCGCAGTAAATGCCTTGATCGATGAAAATCAAATGTCTACTAACTTAGCAAAAGAGTGTATTGCTACATTAGAAAAGCTCAATGAGCCTCTAAATATTATCGAAATCAAAAAAGCCTCTATTCCCAAAGACATTGTGCTTTTGGCAAAAAAAAGACAACAAGCAAGGGAGCAAAAAGATTTTGAACTTGCAGATTTGGTGCGTAAAGAAGTCGAAGAAAAGGGATATCTTATTAAAGATACCCCCAAAGGTTTTGAAATCAAAAAGACTTAATCTCATTCAAACCACCAAAAATTTCCTTCATGACATACTTTGAGATGTAATTGTTCATTGGCCCTAAAAACAGCCTTTCGAACACTATCCCAGGTCCAATCATCTCCACACATAATTCCATCTTCCTTCAACTTTGGAAACCAATCCATGATATCAGTAAAAACACTTTCTTCCTCATGCGCTGCATCGATGTAAATAAGATCTGCTTTGACATTTAATGCTTTAGCAGCTTCGCTTGTTTTCATACGAACAGGAACGATTTTGTGTGTGAGATTTTCATGAATGACATTGGATAAAAAAAGTTGGAAGAGTTCTGGATATTTTTTCGCATGCTGAGGCTGGTGATCAATTTGTATATTTCCTAACCAATGATCCACCGCATAAACAACCGCATCATCTGCAATCAGTTTTGCCATAAAACGTGTAGAAGTTCCTAACCAAGAGCCCAATTCTACGATGACTTTAGGATCTTTTGTGGCAATAAAGCGTTGCAAATTGCGCTGATTAGCACTGGCAAACCACCCATGTCCGTCAAAAGGCAAGACGTTGATGCTGCGATAGGGTTCTGGCATGTCTTGCTGAGCTGCAAAACCTAAAGCAAAACTTAAGCACATTATCATCAGTTTCTTCATTTTTCAACTCCTTATTTTGGATTTATAAAGTGATAAAGATACAAGTCAAAGAATTTATTTAGTAGTAAAAAGGGGGAAAATGATGAGGGAATCTTAGAAAGAGTTTAGTCTAAAAACTTCATTATGGGAAAAAAGAGCACATCTCTTATCGAATGACAATTTGTAAAGAGCATGACGAGCCTGTCAATGCCAATGCCTACACCAGAAGCAGGAGGCATGCCTTGGCAAATCGCTTCGATAAACTCTTCGTCTAAAGGATGTGCTTCTGGGTTACCTTGTTCATGAAGCAGAGCTTGTTCAACGAGAAGCTCACGTTGCAAAATAGGATCATTGAGTTCTGTGTAGGCGTTACACGCTTCTGTAGCTAGAATAAAACTTTCAAAACGTTCGACAAGGCCCTCATTTTTTTCCTTTTTGTTGCGATGGGGTTTGCATAAGGGGGTTGTTTCAATGGGGTGATCGGTAATGTGGTGGGGTTGGATAAGATGCTTTTCTGCCAATTCTTCAAAAAGCATGGCAATATGAACACCTCTTGTAGCTTTTTCAATAGCTTGGTGGTCAAGATCCGTTTTTTCTTTAAGGATTTTTTTAATCGCATCGTCATCAAGAGTGTCCACATCAATATCAGCGTATGTTTTAATAGCCTCTTTCATAGTAAGGCGTTTCCAAGGAGCTTTGAGATCAAGAGTGATTTCTTGGTCTAAATGTGTCACTACAATTTTGGTATCTTCAAAAAGCTTAAGAGCAATGGTTTCATACAATTTTTCTACATATTCCATCATATCATTATAATCCCAATAGGCTGCGTAAGCTTCGAGTTCTGTAAATTCAGGATTGTGTGTTTTGTCGAGGCCTTCATTGCGAAATACTTTGCTAATTTCAAACACTTTTGAAAAGCCGCCCACAAGCAGTTTTTTTAAGGGAATTTCCAAAGAAATACGCAAAAACATGTCTTCGTTTAGGGCGTTAAGCAGAGTTTTAAAGGGTTTTGCATTGGCGCCCCCGTACACGCTTTGGAGCACAGGTGTTTCTACTTCGATAAAGCCATGTTTTTCAAAATATTCGCGGATGATCTTCAAAATCAAAGAGCGTGTGAAAAAAGTTTGTTTAATTTCAGGATTAGATACAAGATCAAGCCAGCGTTTGCGATATCTAAGCTCTTTGTCTTCTAGGCCTGCATGTTTTTCTGCAAGAGGAAGCAGGGATTTACAAAGCAGGGTCACTTTTTTTACAAAAATGGTCAGTTCATTTTTTTGCGTGTAGAAAAGGTTTCCCTCAATGCCTAAAATATCACCAAGACTGAGCTTTTTTTCGATAAACTTGATATCGGTAATCGAATCTCCTTTAAGTCCTTCTACTTTGGTGTGATCGCGATTAAATAAGATCTGAATGCGTCCTTTTTCGTCTTGGATATGTGCAAACGCGTTTTTTCCCATAGCGCGAAATAAGACAAGGCGCCCGGCGACTTTTGCTTCTGGAGAAGATCCACTTTGGGCCAGATCAAAATGGGCCTCTAAATCTTGGTATTCTTCCAAGAGCTCCAAGGAGGTTGACCCTGGGGTATATTTTGGGGGATAAGGGTCAATACCCAGCGCTTTGATCTCTTCTAAGAGACGGACTCTATTTTTAAACTCTTCATACGAGTGATATTCTGGCAGCAAGTGCGACATCATTTTTTCCTTTTTTTTGAAATATTAACATGAATTTAAAAGAATGTCGAGTAGGGATCAATATCAAAAAAACACGAGACATTTTTTGACTTGTCGATTTCTATGGAAGAAAGCAGGGCTTGCATAGTTGCAACATTGGGGCCCTTGATTAAAATTTGGTAGCGAAATTGATCTTTGATTTTAGAAATCCCGCAAGGAACAAGAGGATAGAGCGTATAGCCTTTGGATAGCTTTTCTTTGATCTTTTCAAAATATTGGTTGGCAAATCTTAGCAAGCTTTTTTCATCAAAAGAACGAAACATCAATTTGATGAGCTTATTGTGGGGAGGGAACAAAAATGCTTTTCTTTGTTCAAGTTCATAGTTGAAAAAACGCTTATAATCTTCTTTTGCCGCGCACTGGATGACAGGGTGATTGGTAAATTTGGTTTGTAAAATCACCTCTCCTGGAAGATGGCCTCTGCCCGATCTTCCGGCCACCTGTGTGACCAGCTGAAAGACATTTTCAGGCGCTTTGAAATCGGGGAGATTCAGGGTAAGATCGCAGTTGAGAACGAGCACCAGCGTCACAGAAGGAATGTGCAATCCTTTGGCAATCATTTGTGTGCCAATGAGGACGTTGGCTTTTTTGGATTTGAAACGATCGATGAGTGCCTTGTGCGCACCTTTGGTCCGTGTGGTATCTGCATCCATGCGCACGATTTGTGTGGAAGGAAAAAGCTGGCGCAGTTGTGTTTCAACAAATTCTGTGCCGATGCCTCTAAATTTGAGCATCTCGTGTTTGCAACTGGGACATTGTTTTGGGGGAGGGTATAGACTGTAGGCACACAAATGGCAGGTGAGCTTGTTTCCGTATTTGTGAAAAGTGAGACTGACATCGCAGTGAGGGCATTTGAGAATCTCATTACATTCAGGGCAGATTTGAAAGGCATGGAACCCGCGACGGTTTAAAAAGATAAGCGTTTGCTCTTTTTTTTCTTGCCTTTCTTTAAATTTTTGCAAAAACAGATCGCTAAAAATGAAGTTTTTCTTCTCGTGTTCTTTTTGCATATCCACAATATGCACAGTGGGGAGTTTTGCGTTGATGCGTTCATTGAGTTCTAAGAGCGTATAGTTTTTCTTTTGCGTGTTGTGATAGCTTTCTAGACTTGGTGTGGCAGAGCCTAAAATGACTGGGCACTGATTGATTTTTGCGCGCATAATGGCCACATCGCGTGCATTGATGGCAGGCATTTTTTCTGACTGCTTGTAGGAAGGATCATGCTCTTCATCTACGATGATGAGTCCTAAGTTTTGCATAGGGGAAAATACGCTAGATCTTGGACCCACCACAATGGAGGCATCTTGCGTGTAGACTTTTTGCCATTCATCAAAACGCTCGCCAGAGCTTAGACGATGGTGCAGCACGGCAATTTTTTTATAAAAGCGAGAAAAGAGGCGTTCGATGGTTTGGTGTGTTAAGCTAATTTCTGGCACCATCAAAAGAGCAGATTGTCCTTTTTTAAGCACATTGTCGATCGCTTGTAAGTAGATTTCTGTTTTTCCAGAGCCCGTTATCCCATGAAGCAAAAAAACCTCGAAGCGTTTTGCATTGAGTGCATCTTCGATTTTGTTAAAAGCAAATTGTTGTTGTGTTGTCAGCTGTTTTTTTTGCGTTTGGATAAAGTCGAGATGTTCTAGAGGGGAGCGTTCTTTTTCCACCTGTCTTTCTTTTAAAAATCCTTTTTTTATTAGCTGGTCAATTACCGCTTTTGTAGTAGTTGTTTTACGCTTTAGTTCGGATAAAAATATTCCCTTTTTTACATGGAGCATCACGTCTAGAACAAGGGCTTGTTTAGGGCTTTTTTTTCGTATGTTACCAAGAGCTTCTTGGATAACGTGGCGAGATTGTTTGCGTTCAATGAAAGATTCCATCTTGGGTCCTATTTCCTTTTTGATACATGTCGGAATAATGAGAGATAACACAGATCTTAAAGGAGTCATGTAATAGTCGCTGATCCATTTAGCTAATTCTAAGAGATCTTTTGTTAAGAGGGGTTTTGCAGAAATCTCTAAAATAGGATGGACTTTATCAAAATCGGGAGCATCTTTGATTTCAACAATGGTGCCTTGCTGCATCTGATGTCTTAGAGGAACCACAACACGTGATCCAGGATGTGCGATTTTAAGGTGGCGATCTTCAATGCCATAATCTAAAAGTTGATCTAGACGCACATCGAGAGCAACGGAGGCATATTTTACGTAAGTGTTAGGTGTAAGAGTTGTTTCCATAAAAGCTTTTTGTTTTCGGGACTCTGTAATTGGTTAAGATCTTCAATATAGATAATGGTGCGATCCTTTTCCTTTAAAACGCCAAAAATCCCTGTCTTTTTTACATTTGGGTGGGGTTGTGTTGTCAAAAGCAGATCTTCTTTATTATCCACAATGGTGCCCAATTTTTCTTGAATAGCAAGTGTCAATTTTTGTGTCAGCGGTGTTTTGGGAAGATCGACTTTGATCCGTTTTTTCACCGTTTGATCTTCTTTGAATGTGGCATAATTTTGATCGATTTTTTTAATTAAATGCTCCATATGATCTAAAGATACAGATTTTTTTTCTTG
The DNA here is from genome assembly GCA_011064725.1 of Chlamydiota bacterium. Classification (NCBI taxonomy): domain Bacteria; kingdom Pseudomonadati; phylum Chlamydiota; species Chlamydiota bacterium. Next base: position 19,117 of record JAAKFQ010000017.1, read on the forward strand.
TTGTTTAATCTCAAAGGATTTTTTTATCGGTGGTGGAGGAGGGGGTTTGACCGTTTTTACTTCTTTAACAATTGCTTTTTTTGAAGGGTGCAAAAAGGTGTAAATGCGCTTGTAGGCCCCAAGTTCATGGAGTTTTTGTTGCTGCTCTAAATAGATTTCTATATCACTTTTCATATAACAATGCTTTTACAAATTCTTTTGGCACAAAAGGTGCTAAATCGTCAAGGCTTTCTCCTGTGCCTACATATTTGATAGGACAATTGAGTTTGTTTTTGATGGCTACTAAAACGCCTCCCTTTGCTGTGCCATCCAATTTTGTAAGGACAATGCCAGTGAGTGGGATATGTTTGTGGAAGATGTCTGCCTGATCAATGGCATTTTGTCCAATTGTCGCATCCACAACAAGCAAAGTTTCGTGAGGAGCTGCCTCAATATGTTTTTTTGCAACTCTTGCCATTTTAGAAAGCTCTTGCATTAGATCTTGTTTAGTGTGCAAACGGCCTGCTGTATCTACGAGGATCACATCCACGCCCTTGGCAATGCCTGATTGAATCCCATCAAAAATCACGCTTGCAGGATCTTGCTTTTCACCGCCCAAAATAATCGGGCAATCAATTTTTTCAGCTAAAATAGAGAGCTGTTTTTGGGCAGCTGCTCGGAACGTGTCTGCGGCAATTAAAAGCACGGATTTGTTCTCTTCTTGCAATTGTTTTGCTAATTTTGCAGTGGTGGTGGTTTTGCCAGAGCCGTTGATGCCTACCATGAAAATCACAAGGGGCTTGGCTTCCTGGAAAGAAGTGGGAGGGCTGTCAAGTTTTTCTATTAAATAGTCTTCAATTTTAGTAAAAATGACCTCTTCATCAATGGTGGATTTTCTTAAATAGGGCTCAATTAGATCGGTGAGCTCAAAAACAATCTCGGATCCTAAATCCGCTTCGAAAAAAAGCTCTTCTAGGGCTTGTCTTTTGTCAATGTCCACCTTACCAAGAAAAACATCTTGGAGTTTGGATTTAAACGAGTGGCGTGTTTTTTTAAGGGCGTTTTTTAATCTAGAAAACATTTCTCTACTTGACTTTTCTTGAGAATCAATTTATCACATAAGAAAATAGAAGGGTAGTCAAGAATGCATCTTTTTGAACATGAAGCCAAATCGATTTTGAAAAAATTTGGCCTCCCATTTTTAAAGTTTGGGGTTGCAGAAGATTTGCAGCAAGTAGAAAACATTATCAAGCGCTTAAAATTGAATATTGCAGTCCTTAAGCTTGCGACAAAGCATCAACCTATCAAAGAGCTTGTAGCAGAATCTCATGAAGATATTTTGAAAAAAGCCTACATATTGTTTAAATCTCCTTACATGCTAGAGCACACACAAGTGCAAAAAAAACCTAATCGCAAGATTATGCTTACAGAAGCTGTCGATATTTTAGAGGAGTATCAGCTTAAGATTTATTTAGATCCTAAATATAACCGGCGTATTGTTTTGATCAAACACTTGGACAAACAATTTGAATTATTTGTGCCTGATTTCAAAATAGCGCAATTTCAATTTTTACAAGCAAAAAAACTCTTTGGGTGGGATGAAAACACAGCCTGTCAGGTGCGCAAAATTATCGAAAACTGCTTGGCTGGCTATAAAACCTTAGATTGTTTGGAAATCGATATTCCATCTCTAGCTAAAACAAGACAGGGTTTTTTTGTGCTTAATTGTAATATGCGCATTGATAACTGTGCTCTTTTTCGGCAAGAAGAAGTGGCTGCACTTTTTGACCCTGACCATGAATTATTAGAAAATGTGATTGCAAAAGAATATGGCATTGATTTTTTCCCACTAAAAGGAAATTGTGCATGCATTTGCAATGGGCAAGGATTGAGTTTGGCCACGCTAGATGTGATGAAACAACAAGAGATCAAGCCTGCAAATTATCTCAATATTAAAAAACCCAATTTTGAGCAGCTTTTTGCAGCTTTAAGAATTGTTGAGCTCAATCCAGCAATACAAAAAATCTTTATCCATCTCTTTTGCCAGGAGCCTGCCAAAGGTGTGATGAAACATGTACAAAACGTCATTAAAGAAATGAAAATCAAAAAACCTGTTATTGTACGCTTACAGGGGAAAGGCGCAAAAGAAGCTGTTAAAAAAGATCCTCATTTTTTTGAGGATATGAAATTAGCCCTCAAGGTATTAAAAAATGTTTAAGAAAATAAGAACGATTTTTTATTCCGATACAGAAAATTTAGATTCTGGATTTTTAGAGTCCATCCATCCTCCTTTTGTTGGAGGAGTGATTCCTGATTTTAAGGGTAAAACACTCTTTGGAGTCAAAATTTTTGATACGATTAAACAAGCCTGCCAAAATGTGCATTGCACAGCTGTTTTTCTTTTTGTCGATCCTAAAAACGTTCTCAACGTGGTCGAAGAGGTCATTGATGCAAAGCTAGATTGGGTGATCTGTACAACAGCAAATATTGCTCAAGAAGACCTCTTAGAAATGAAAGAAAAGCTCGATAAGAGTAAAACAAAAATGCTCGGTCCCAATAGCATGGGTTTTTGTATTCCAAAATCGGGCTCTTTGAGTATCATGCCAGACATTTTCCAAAAAGGAAATGTGGCACTCATTGGAAAATCAGATACCCTTTTGTATGAAGTCGCCTGTCAGTTAAGAGAAAAGGGGCTTGGAGAGTCTTTAGTGATGCACATTGGCAAAGGCCCTGTGCGTGGAATTGGGTTTAAAGAAGGGCTCAAAATGGCAAGAGATATTGAAGATACAAAAGTATGTGTGCTCTTATCGGATGTGGTAGGAAATGAAGAATTAGAATGCATCGAACAGATCAAAAAAACACCCATACCAGTGATTGTCTTGATGCCAGGCGTATCTTTTCCTGAAATTAAAGATATAGAAATGAGTTTTGTCTATGACAAAATCAATGCGCTAAAAAATACGCATGCGACTTTTGCAAAAAACTTTTTAGAAATCGGCACGTTGTGTCAAAATGCACTTAGGAACAGTTAGTAAATTATCATGATAAGAATTCCTACACCCATTCCCATCCAAATCCATCCACTGTTTTGGCTTGTGTGTCTATTGATTGGTTTTTTGTATTCAGGAATGAATCTTGCGCTAATGTTTCTCTGGGTTGTTGTGATTTTTGTCTCAGTGCTGTTTCACGAATTGGGGCATGCGCTGTGTGCAAGGGCCTTTGGACAACAATCTGTCATCACTCTGATGGCCTTTGGTGGTGTCACTCAGCATACGGGCAAAGACTTATCAGCATCAAAGCAGTTTTTAATTACCTTAATGGGACCCTTATTTGGGTTCATCCTTTTTGCCATTTTTTATTCGCTAGCACCTTTTGTTCCTGAAACGTCTGAATATTTGAGCTATTTTGTGCGCGTGATGGTGATCATCAATTTACTTTGGTCTGTGATCAATTTATTTCCCATATTACCTATGGATGGAGGGCAGCTTGTACGCATAGTACTTGAGAAATTTTTCCAAATTAAAGGCTTAAAAGCTGCTGTGATCATCAGTATTGTATTTTCTGTGGTAATAGGAGGCCTGTCTTTAGTTTTTGGTCAATGGATATTAGCCATGTTATTTTTCTTTTTTGCGTTTCAGTCCTTTGCTTTGTATAGCCAAGTCAGACCCTTAAGGCAGCAAGATACAAATGTGGATATTGTGGATAAATTTCAAGAAGCACAAAAAAAGCTCATTGCAAAAGATCAACAAGGAGCAAAAAAAGATCTTGAGGAAATTAGACAAAATGCAAAAGAAGGCGTCTTGTATCTTCAATCTACAGAAATGTTGGTGAGTATTTTGAAAAATGAAGGTGATTACAAACAGGCCTATGAACTTTTGCAATCGATTAAAGATACTTTGAGTTTTGAGGGTAAAATCTTACTCCAAGAGCTTGCATATCATGAAAAGAACTACCAAGAAGCTCTCAAGGCTGGCAGAGAATCTTTCGAAGAATTTCCCAATGCAGAAGTAGCTTTTAAAAATAGCGCCTGCTGTGCTTATCTTAATAAAGCCTCTGATGCGATTGGTTGGTTTGAATCTGCTATTGAATATGGCTTAAAAGAACCCCTAAAAGCTGTCGAGCGCAGTGAATTCGACTCTATTCGTGATACAAAAGAGTTTCAAGCCTTTGTCGCTACGCTTCAAAAGTAGCGATGACAACTGATATTACGCAGTAAATTCTGTTTAGAAGGAGAACGAAAGGGACAAGATACAAGGATGACGATGAAATCCAACTCAAATAAGAGTTGAACTAGAGTCACACGAAGTAGATCGCTCTTTGTAGCCTTCCTATGAGGTGGAGTGAATAGCGTAACATCAGTTATAACTTAATATTAATAAACTTAATCACGTTACCTTGACGCACCAAGAGTAAAAGCTTTTTATCTTTGAGTGATTTTTCAACAATCTCATTGAGCTCTTCTGGCGTTTTAACTTTTTGGTTATTAGCGGCCAAAATAATGCTGCCTGGGCGCAAGTTGGATTTGTAAGCAATCGATCCTGGAAGAATACTTTTGACCACAACACCTTTGCCTACATAACCATATTGTTCTCTAGCTTCTTGAGAAAGTTCTTCCACTTTATCAATACCAATCTTTTTAAGAGCTGGAAGAGAAGCTGTTTGTGTATCTTTGAACGCCCCTAAGATCACCCGGATGTGTTGTGTCCTTTTATTTCGGATGACAGTCAAGGTGACTCTTTGGCTCGGCTTCATGAGCGCAATATCATTACGCAATTGAGCGGCTGTTTTGACGTCTTTACCATCGATTTGTGTGATCAAATCTCCAGGTTTAAGGTCAGCTTTTTCTGCAGGAGAACCTTTTTCAACTTGTGTGATGATCACGCCATCTGTGTCTTCATCTAATCCAAATCCTTCTCTTAGATCAGGTGTGAGATCTTGAGGTGTGATCCCCAAAAAGCCCCTCGCTACGGTGCCGTTTTCAATCAAGCTTTCCATGATATTTTTAGCCATGTTAGAAGGAATAGCAAATCCAATTCCCATGTACCCACCGCTGCGTGTAACAATCGCAGTGTTCACACCAATGACATCGCCATTTAAATTGAGTAGTGGTCCACCACTATTTCCTGGATTGATGGCTGCATCTGTTTGAATAAAATTTTCTAAGCGAGAAATATTGAGGTTTTGTCTTCCTTTTGCGCTCACAATTCCTTGTGTGACACTGGCAGTCAATTCAAAAGGATTGCCAATGGCAACGACCCATTCACCGACTTCAAGAGCATCTGAATCCCCAAGATTTAAATAGGGGGCATTTGTGGTATCGATTTTTAAAACAGCAAGATCGGTATGGAGATCAGCGCCAACAAGCTCAGCATCATATTCTTTACCATCATTGAGTATTACAGAAATTTTATACGCTTCTTGGACCACGTGATTGTTGGTTAAAACGTAGCCATCTTTGGAGACTAAAAATCCAGTTCCTCTTGCTATTTGTGGGGCTTTAGGACGTTCTTGAAAATTATTATCAGGTCCAAAAAAACGTTTAAAAAAGTCTTCGTTAAAAAGTTCGAAGGGATCTTGGTATTGGCCTGTTGCTTGAGGATCGAGTTCTATTTTGATAAATACCACGCCAGGTGTTGCTTTTTTTGCAACTTGTACAAAAGGAGATTTATGAGATTGGCAGGAACAAGAACCTTTATCAGCAAATCCAATACTTAGAAATACCACACAAAAAACAAATAATTTTTTCATCATTACAACACCTTAATTTTTTCATCATCATATCCAAAACACCACTTTTGTCAACGCTCAAATAATAGTGGTTAAACATTGAACAAAGGAAGAGGAGTTTTTAGTGAATCTGTTTGCTTTTCAAAAGCAGATTCACTTCCAAAGACACACAAAACACCCTCACTCACTTGTTGTTCAAGAATTTCGATGGCTTTTTTGATATCATCAGGCCCAGCTTCAATGATTTGTTCAAAAAAGCGCAAGCGCAGATCAAGACCTTTGTGTTTGCGCATAAATCCATAGGAGCGCAGAGCCCTTTGGTTGGGGTAAATGGGCATATTGAGTTTTTGTAAATTAATCAATTTGGCATCTTCTAATTCTCGCGTTATATAGTTGCCTTTTTTAATACCATCAATGGCATGATGAAAAGCATCTAAAGAACTTGAAAGGTTAGGATCTCTATAGGTGAAAAAATAGCCTGTTCCAAAACTAGCATTGATACGACAACCCGCTCCATAAGCTCCGCCTCTTTCTCGAATAGCTTTGTGTAAAAAAACATTTTCCATCAGCGCACTTGCAATACAAAAATAGGGTTGGAGAGGATCTGCATTGGAAGCTGTTTTAAATCCAAGGGCAGTGAAAAACACATCAGAAGAGATCAAACGTCCTTGGTTTAGGGGAATTGTTTTATTGTAATTACCCGAATACGTTTCAATATTGCGTGTTTGGTTTTTTTGTCGTGGAAGTGAAAAGTCAAATAGATTAGATGTGTGAAGTGTTTTTAGCATATCTTCTGAGCATGCTAAGACAATATGGGGGGTTGTGGCGTTTAAGATGTTTTGTGAAAAGTACTGCATTTTTTCTTGTAAGAGTTCAAAGGAAGATTCAAAATTTTCCACTAAGTCTTTCACAAACCAGTAAAATTCAAGTCCATACCATTTTTCATGAATGAATGTCGAATCATAATATCCAGATAGAGCAAGTTGGGATGCCAGTCCCAAAGCATTTTGATTGATCGCATTTTGCAACGAGACAAAAATTTGGCCCAAAAGTTCCTTGATGCGTTCTTTTTCATTGAAATGCGTTTTTAAAATCAGATCTTGCAGGATGGAAAAAGCCTTTTTTGCTTTTGGGTAGAGACACCTTGTACTAATCTGCAAAGTAGGGGATAGAAGATTTTGTTCAAAAGCGTTGGGATAGAGTGCGAATTGACAGCAAAGATCTCCTAAATGCTCTTGGACGTGATCGAGTTGTTCTAAATAAGAATATTTTTGGTTGCCAACTTCTGTCAAAAGTTGCGCAAAGAGTTGTAAGTAGCCCAAATCTTCTTCTTTTATAAAAGGCAAATCAAAGATTAAATCGACATATAAAATTTCGTTAGTAAAACAGGTGTGCGAATAGAGATCAAAAGGGCCCACAGTGTCATGTAAAAGGGGATATTCACTCAACTCTTTTGGCACATTATTCAAAGTGATTTTTGGCAAAACTTCTAAATCTTGGTGCTCTTGCTGGTATTGATAGGCTTTGAGTTCTTTGGATTTTTCTACAATAGCGATTTTTTCTTTTTCAGAGAGTTTTGCTTCAATGTTTTGAAGTTTTTCCATGTCCGCTTGGTTTTCGTTTTCTAAGACGCCTTTTTTTAAGATCGCGCT
>JAAKFQ010000018.1 GCA_011064725.1 Chlamydiota bacterium
AATCTTTCATGTTAGAGATTTTCTTTTCGTAAATGAGCACAAAAGCATTTTCTAATATAGCTTCTTGATGCTCTGCATCAGTCATGAAATAAGAAGAGAGATAGCCTCTGTCAAAATTCATTCCTTCAACAAACTTCACTTCTGTTTCAAAACCTTTACCTTCTTCTACAGAAATGGTTCCATCTTTTCCCACTTTTTCATTGGCTGTCGCAATGATTTCACCAATCTCAACATCGTTGTTTGCAGAAATGGTGGCAACTTGCGCAATCTCTTTTCTATCTTTGATTGGTTTAGAGATTTTTTGAATTTCTTCGATAACGAGTTTGACCGCTTTGTCAATTCCGCGTTTCACTTCAATGGGATTGGCGCCAGCAGCAATATTGCGAAGTCCTTCTTGATAGATGGCTTCTGCAAGCACTATTGCTGTTGTGGTTCCATCTCCTGCTTGGTCGGCAGTTTTAGAAGCCACTTCTTTGACCATTTGTGCGCCCATGTTTTCAAACGCATCTTCCAGTTCAATTTCTTTTGCGACTGTCACACCGTCTTTTGTAATGTGAGGCGCTCCGTAGGATTTTTCCAAAATGACATTGCGTCCTTTAGGTCCTAGTGTCTTTTTTACAGCTTCAGCAAGTACACCGATTCCTTTTAGAATCTTTTGTCTTGCTTCTTCTTTAAATTTTAAATCTTTTGCTGCCATGTTTTTCTCCTTATTTTAACTAAATTTTATTCTACAATTGCAATCACATCTTCAGCTTTTACTACAAAATATTCTTCGCCATCCATTGTAATCTCTTGACCTGAATATTTTTCTGCTAAAATCACATCACCAACTTTCACTGGCATTTCTATGAGCTTTCCATCAGGTGTTTTACGACCAGGTCCAACGGCAACCACTTTTGCCATTTCTTGTTTTTCTTTTGCAGAATCTGGAAGGATGATTCCATGCTGTTTTTCCTCTTGTTCAAGTTTTTGTGCGATCACACGGTCTTGAAGAGGTATCAACTTCTTTTTTAACAATTGTATCATATTTTACTCCTTTTTGGTTAGAAACTGATGCTCATGCATTAAATCCAACTCATAGGCCGGCTGCAAAGGACGATTTACTTCGTCTTACTCTTCGTTCAACTCTTGCTTGAGTTGAACTTCATCGTAATACTTGTATTTCGCCCCTTTCGCTCTCCCTCTGCGTCGGATTTAATGCATGAGCATCAGTCATATAAATATCTAAATTTCCATTTTATAAAATACGTTGTTTTTTTTCAATAAAATTTAGCACTTTAGCATTCGAATTGCTAATAAATCAAATTTGAACATAAATGTGCAAAAAACCCCTTGTCAAGAAAACATTTTATTTTATACTGACGTTACGCAGTAAATTCTGTTCAGAGGAGGTGCGAAAGGGGCAAGATACAAGAATTTAGACGATGTGCAACTCTTTAGAGTTGGACGAGGGTAAATGCGCCGTAGATTGTGCCTTGCAGTTCTTCTATGAACAGAATTTACTGCGTAATGTCAGTTATTAGTAGAGGAAATATGTAAATTCAGGAGAAGACATGCATAAGGAATATTCCCCGTTTATCTTGATTCTAGCAGTTTTTGTGGCCATTTCTGGACTGTTGTTTGGGTTTGACACAGGCACACTTACGGGAGCCATTTTGTTTATCAAAAAACAATTTAGCCTTTCATTGTACCAACAACAATTTGTTGTCGCAGTTGCTCTATTGGGAGGTGCTGCAGGGGCTCTGATTTCAGGATATTTTGCAGACACCTATGGCAGAAAAAAAGTACTGATTGCTGCGCTTTTTTTATTCATCATTGGAGCTTTGACAACAGCTAGTGCTCAAATGCTCCCAAGGCTGATCTTTGGACGTCTTTGTGTAGGATTTGCCATTGGAACATTTTTTGTCACAGCACCGATTTATGTCTCAGAAATTGCGCCTCCAAAATCACGTGGTTTTATGGTCACTGCCATTCAGCTTTTTGTCACAATAGGTATTTTGGCAGCCTTTATTGCTAACTATTTCATGGCAAATTTTGATCAAGGATGGCGCTACATGTTTTCTATCGCAGCACTTGTTGCTCTCATTCAGGCAATAGCTCTTTTCTTTTTTCCAGAAAGTCCTCGTTTTTTGGTTTTGAATAAAAGCTCAAGGAAAGCTTTAAAAGTGTTGCAAAAAACACACGATAAAAAAACCGCAGAAATAGAGCTTAATAAAATTAAAAAAGTTGTCACAAGAAAAAAAGTGCATATTGAAGAACTTTTTTCATCAAAATTTAAGCTCGCATTCACAATCGCCCTTTTACTCAACATTTTCCAGCAAATCACAGGAATCAATGCGATTATCTATTATGCGCCTACGCTTTTTCAGATGTCCGGGTTTTCGAATACAACGACTGCGCTTTTAGCCACAATGGGACTTGGAATTGTGAATTTTTTAATGACATTTGTAGCTATTTTCCTTGTCGATAAAGTCGGTAGAAAACCTATTTTGGATACTGGACTTGCTCTGATGGCTTTTGCAATGTTTGGAATGGGTATTTCTTTTTATTTTCACAAAATTCCAAGCATCCATATCCTGCTTTTCATTTTCACCCTCCTATTTGTTGGAGCCTTTGCTCTGTCCATGGGACCGATGACGTGGTTGATCTCTTCGGAAATCTTGCCCACATCAATGCGAGGAAAAGCGATGTCTCTTGTGACAACAGCAAACTGGATTTTTAATTTCATCGTTTCTTCTACATTTCTTACCCTCGCACATTCGATGGGACCTACAATAACATTTGTGATCTTTGGATTCATTTCTATTATTGGATTGCTCTTCTTTCACAAAGCTGTGCCTGAAACAAGAAATAAAGTGTTAGAAGATATTAAAACACCTAAAATACATCTATGACCACGTGGAACTTAAAACGCTTTTATCCAAGTTTTCAAGCTTGGGTAAAAGACTTTGTCAGCTTAGAAAAGCGCATCAAAAAAGAGCCTCTAAAAGCTTTTGTAAAAGCTAAAACAACAACAGCTTTTTTCAAGCTACTTAAGACCTTTTTTACCCTTTCGCAACATCTTGAAAAGGTGTATACTTATATCCATTTAGTCCACGACTTAGATCTTGCCAACACTTCCGCCAAAACGCAGTACAAAAAAATCCTGCAACTTGTCCAAGATTTTGAAAATCAATCTGCGTTTATATCCCCTCTTTTGATCAAACAAAAAACACCGCTTTTAAAAGCATTGCAGAAACGCTACCCTCAATTCATCACAAAACTTCTGCGCCAAAAAAAACACACACTTTCTGAAAAAGAAGAACAGATTTTAGCCTCATCTAGTTTAATGGCAGCAGTTCCTTCACAAACCTTTTCTGTCCTTAATAATGTGGATTTTGATTTTGGATTTGTTTTAGATAAAAATAAGAAAAAAAAGCGCCTGACTCATGGTAGCTATCTCGCCTTTTTAAAAAATCCCGATCGCACGCTTAGAAAACATGCCTTCTGTGCCCTGCACAACACATTTAAATCCATGCAAAACACGCTTACAGAATTGCTCTCAGGTCACGTACAAACGCACCTTTTTCATTCCAAAACAAAACATTTCAGCTCGCCTTTAGACGCTGCACTTTTTGACAAAAAGATTGATACGAGCGTGTATTATAATTTAATCAAAAGTGTACAAAAAGCACTGCCCTCGCTGCACACTTTTTTAAAATTAAAACGAGATCTCTTAAGTCTGAAATCTATGCATCTTTACGACGTCTATTTACCTCTTTATTCAAACAAGAAGCGCTATGATTACAAAGATGCCAAAACGTGCGTTTTAGAAGCTATAAAACCTCTTGGCAAAGACTACCATCGTATCTTACAACAAGGTCTTAATCAATGGGATTGGGTCGATGTGTATGAAAAAAAACACAAGCGCTCTGGCGCCTATTCATCAGGCTGCTATGATTCCGACCCTTATATTTTGCTCAACTACACACACACGCTATATGACGTGTTTGTGCTCGCTCATGAAGGTGGCCATAGTATGCACTCTTATTTGTCTAAGTATACACAACCATTTGATGAAGCAAGCTACCCCATTTTTTTAGCAGAAATCGCTTCGATCACAAACGAAGAGCTTTTATTTGCACATCTTTTAAAACAGGCCAAAACAGACAAAGAAAAAGCTGCCCTTTTAGCCATGCGCTTAGATGATGTGCGCGCCACGCTTTTTCGACAAACCATGTTTGCAGAATTTGAACTTTGGATGCATGAAACTATTGAAGCAACTCCTCTAACATCCCAGCTACTTTGTCAAAAATATTATGCACTCAACAAAGCCTATTTTGGTTCTGGCGTCAATGTCGATCAAGAAATCGAGATTGAATGGGCGCGCATTCCCCATTTTTATTTCAATTTTTATGTCTTTAACTACGCCACGAGCTATTGCATTGCTCAAACTTTCGCCAAACAGATCTTGGCGGGCAATGAAAAGGCAAAAAAGGGTTATCTCACACTCCTCAAATCAGGAGGTTCTAAATTTCCTATAGATCTTTTAAAAGAGCTTGGTCTTGATTTAACCACTTCTAAAGTTTTTGATACTGCCCTCAAAGATTTTGCAAAAAAAACCAAAGAGCTAAAAACCTTGTTGCATAAAAAATAGAAAAGGTTTAACACGATACACTAAAGACTGGTTAATGGAGGATATGTTTTACACACAAGAAGAAAAACATGAGGGATCTTTTGAAATTGCAAACGATAAGGGTTTGCATACACGACCTTCTGCAGAACTTGCCAAGCTTGCCATGACTTTTAGCTCTAACATTTCATTGATATTGGACAATCAAAAAGTCAACGCAAAATCTTTGCTCGAAATTTTAACACTCTCTGCAACTAAAGGATCTGTCATAAAAATCGAAGCTGTTGGAAAAGACAGCAAACAAGTTATTGATGAGTTATGCCAACTAGCATGCAAGAATTTCAAAATGGCTTACTAGTGCCCTTAAGAGAGTTTATCAAAAACCTTCACATCACCATTGGAATATCCAACAATTGCAGCAGTTGCTAGATCAAAGAAAAAACCTGTTTCGATCACACCCGTAACTTTTTTAATCTCTTCATGCATGGTTTCTGGTTTTTTGTCAGAAGGTATTTCTATATCTAAGATCACTCCCCCATTATCTGTGAAAAAAAGTTCATCTTCCTTTTGGCGATAGCTTCCAAAATACCCCAATTTTTCCAACTTGTGTTTGATAGAATCTCTTCCAAAAGCCACAATTTCTACAGGAAGTTTCCAGTGCATTCCAAGTCGATCCACAAGCTTTGTCTCATCTACAAGTACAATCATTTTTTCCGACATATCAGCCACAATTTTTTCTCTTGTCAGCGCGCCACCACCACCCTTAATCAAAGAAAAGCTTTTAAGATCGATTTCATCCGCTCCATCAAGGGTAAGATCGATTTTAGTGATCTGGTTGATATCTCTAAATTTTAAGCCGCCTTCCTTCGCGAGTATTTCAGATTCTTTACTTGTCGCGACGACTTCTATGTTAAGATGTTCTTTTTTGACACGTTCAATAAGCGCTTCGATAAAATATTTAGCCGTACTTCCTGTTCCAAGACCGATGAGCATCCCATCTTCAACAAATTGAGCAGCCCTTTCTCCAACTTCTTGTTTGACTTGATCCATCATTTTTCATACACTCCTAGTAAACTGACGTTACGCATTACCTTCTATTTATAGAAGGGCTGCAAGTAACAACCTACAGCGTTTTGCTCCTTGCTCAACTCTCGCGGAGTTGGGCTCGTCGCAATACTTGTATCTTGTTTCTTTCGATCCTCCTCTAAACAGAATTTACTACGTAACACCAGTAAATTTTATTTTAGGGAAAATATGATTAGCCGACAAGAACTTTTAGCCTATTGTGATAGCTTATTAAAACCCGAAGAATTTGATGACTATTGCCATAACGGTCTTCAAGTAGAAGGTACAGAGTCAATTCAAAAAATTGCATCGGCTGTCTCCTGCACGCAAGAATCGATCGAAAAAGCGATTAAACTTGGTGCTCAATGCCTTTTTTGCCACCATGGACTTTTTTGGTACAAAAGCCCCCAAACGATCACAGGGCCCATGCGTAAAAAGCTAAAACAAGCGCTTAGAGCAGATCTCAACATCATCGGCTATCATTTGCCTCTTGATTATTCAGAACAATTTGGAAATAATTTTATGGCCGCAAAGAGACTTGGATTAAAAAATCTTGAACATTTTGGCATGTCTAATATCGGCGTCAGAGGCACTCTGGATTCTATTGATATTGATGCCTTTCAAAAGCAATGCGAGAGCCTATTTGGCCAAAAAGGCCATCTTGCTCTTTTTGGAAAAAAAACACTTCAATCTTGTGCGATCATTTCTGGTGGCGCTCATAGAGATTTTATCCACGCCATCCATTTAGGAGTAGATGCATTTATTACAGGAAGTTTTGATGAACCTATGTGGCATATGGCCAAAGAATACAACTGTCACTTTTTAGCTTTCGGACATGACAAAACAGAACAAATAGGTATTCAAACATTGACACAACATTTGGCAGATAAATTTAAGTTAGAAACCACGTTTATTGATCTAGGTTGCCCCTTCTAGCTTCTTGGCTAAATCTTTGATTTCAGGACTTTCCTCAACAATATTATCGGCAACTTGAGGTCTTTCTTTTTTCATGCGCTCAAATCGATTCTGGATTTTGGATTTTTCTCCTTTTATTGCGCGCTCTGTGACTAGTGTGGTTTGTTTTTCTATCACCGATTTCAATCGTTTTCTAACTCTTTTGGTTTTCTTACTTTCTTTCGCAATCATACTATTTCTCCGCAACTAACAGTGTATCAAACATTTTGTTTAAAATCAATGACTCAAGTTTGGATTTGACTCGAATAGAAAAAGCTCCTACACTACGGGGCATGGAAAATGTATTTGATGTCTTAAAAGAGCGCGGTTTTTTAGATGCTGTAACGTCCAAGGATCTGCAAAAACATTTGCAAAAACCTAGAAAAATCTACCTTGGTTTTGATCCTACAGCAGATAGCCTGCACGTAGGATCGTTGGTTGGCATCATGGTTTTAAAATGGCTGCAAAAGTTTGGGCATCAGCCTATCGTTATGCTAGGTGGTGGAACAGGATACATTGGAGATCCTAGTGGAAAATCTCAAGAACGTCCCCTTTTACAAGACCATATCATTAAAGAAAATGTTGCAGGGATCAAAAAGCTTTTTTCTCAAATTCTCGATTTTTCAGATCCCAAAATAGCCCCTGAATTTTACAATAATCACGACTGGTTTTGTGACTTTTCTGTTCTAGATTTTTTAAGGGACGTAGGCAAGCATTTTCGCATAGGAACCATGCTTGCCAAAGACAATGTAAAAAAACGCCTCCATTCCAATGAGGGTCTCTCTTTTACAGAGTTTTCCTATTCTTTGTTACAAGGCTATGATTTTTATAAACTTTTCACACATGGCGTAGATGTACAGATAGGAGGATCGGATCAATGGGGAAACATTGTCTCTGGACTCGATCTGATTCGAAAAAAAACCGACAAGCAAGCTTTTGGGATGACTTACCCTCTGTTAACAAAACCTGATGGCACAAAATATGGAAAAACAGAGCAAGGCACTATTTGGCTATCTGAAAACAAGCTCAACGTGTATGCTTTTTACCAATTTTTCATCCGCATTCCTGATGAAGAAGTGATCCATTTAATGAAAATACTCACCTTTTTGGATCTAGAAGAGATTGCTTCTTATGAAACTCATCTAAAAGCCCATCCACAAGCGACACAAAAAGCGCTTGCCAAAGAGGTGACTACCATTGTGCATGGAGAAGAAAAAACCAAGCTGGCCATACAAGCTTCTCAATTGGCACATCCTGGAAAGGTGAATGCGTTAGATGAAAAAACACTTGAAGCTTTAGAAAATCATCTCCCTTTAAAGCACGTATCAGTTGATGCTTTTGAAGGTATCAAATTTTTAGATTTTGTGATCAATGTAGATATTGTCCAATCCAAATCGCAAATTCGAAGATTGATCGAAAATAAGGGGCTCTATCTAAACGAAACGCTGCTTGATGACTTTCATTATGTTTTATCCAAAAAAGATTTAATTGGCCCCTATCTTCTTTTTTCCTTGGGGAAAAAGACAAAAATCCTTGTAAAAGTTACAAAAAATTAAAAAAATCATAAAAACACTTGTCGAAATATCTTAAAGTTTACACAATCAGCAGTGTAGGCAAAAAAAATAAAAAGGGTTATTGCAATTTTAAAGCACATATCCTAAAAGGGCGTTAAAGCTTAACAACTAATGTTATGCACAAAACCCTTCAGAGGCTTTGCTAGGGGAATAAAATACAAGTACCTCCGACAAACACAACTCTAAAGAGTTGGGTGAGGAGGAGGAGTTTATTCTCCCAGTAAAGCATATGAAGCGAGATTTATGTGTAATATCAGTTAAAAATTAAAGGAGTCTTCGATGATAACACACACAAAAAAAATGCTCATCAATAAAATTTCACAAAAACATGGAATTCATCCAAATGATGTAAGAGCTGTGATTCAAGCTTTTTTAGATGAAATGAATGGGGTATTATCCGAAGGGGATCGTTTGGAATTTCGTGATTTTGGAGTTTTTGAAGTTGTAGAAAGAAAACAAAAAATCGGACGAAATCCAAAAAATGCATCAGTTCCTATCTTGATTCCCGCAAGAAAGGCTGTCAAATTTACTCCAGGAAAGAAAATGAAAAAAACAGTAGAACAATCTTCATCTTCAAAAGTGCAACCTCCTACTGAAGTTTAGATACTCGCCTCTGTTGAAAAAAAGTTTTAAGCAATTGTTTTGCTTCCATTTCAAACAAACCCGACACAATTTCGATAGAATGTGTCGGGTGTTTTTTTTCAAACACATTGATAAAACTTGTATGCGCTCCATGGCGCACATCTTTGGCAGCATAGATGAGCTTATCTATGCGAGAAAGGAGAAACGCTCCCGCACACATCATGCAAGGCTCTAGCGTGGAATAGACCACACACCCATTCAAACGCCAATTTCCAAGTTTTTTCTTAGCCTGTTTTAACGCTATCATTTCAGCGTGGCAAGTCGCGTCTTGTTTTTTTTCAACTAAATTATACCCTTTTCCAACAATCATTTGATCTTTTACAATCACGCATCCGACAGGCACCTCATCCATTAAAAAAGCTTTTTTAGCAAATTCAAGGGCGATTTTCATAAAATATTCATCTTGTTTTGCAAAGGGCATTTTTTTACTCCAAATACCTATAGCGGAATAAGTATATAAATTAAATTCAAAATTTTCAATCAGAATGAAGTTAAAGGGGCTGCAAAAACAGCCCCCGAGGAGATCTTGCCAACCACGAGGGGGCTGTCTACACAGCCCCTTTAATGGTTAGCAAGATCGAAAACAAAATCTTGCTGACGCTTAAGCGTCAGCTCTGGCTGAAAAGATGAAGATAAATTTATATACTCATTTCACTATGGGTATTATGTTTTCAGTTGAGATTATATCTCAAAAGGATTATAATCAGGAAAGTTTAAAATTTTAGGAGCCAAATATGACACTTGATAAAGGTACAAAAGAGGAAATTACAAAAAAGTTTCAACTTCATGAAAAAGATACCGGTTCTGCGGATGTTCAAATTGCAATTTTAACAGAACGCATCATTGAGCTCACAGCTCATTTAAGACAATCCCCTAAGGATCATGCCTCAAGGCTTTCTCTATTAAAGCTCGTGGGTCAAAGAAGAAAACTTCTTGATTACCTAAATTCTACAGATACAAAGCGCTATCAGCAGTTGATCAAGCGGTTGAATCTACGTAAATAAAATTTAAATTTTCACATTTGGAGTATAGATGGAAACGCAAGAAAATGGACTGATTAGCCATACAGCTGAAATCGAATTAGAAAACCAAAAAATTATTTTAGAAACAGGTAAAGTTGCAAGACAAGCAGATGGATCTGTGATTTTACGCGATGGGGAAACGATGGTCTTTGCCTCTGCATGTCAAAATGATACACCACAAGAAGGACTTGATTTTCTTCCTTTAAGGGTCGATTATCAAGAAAAATTTTCATCTACAGGAAAAACCCTTGGTGGATTTATTAAACGCGAAGGAAGACCCTCTGAAAGAGAAATATTAACCTCTCGTTTGATCGATCGTCCCATAAGACCCCTATTTCCTGATCATTATTTTAATGAAGTACAAATATTAACTTACGTCTGGTCATTTGATGGCGTGCGTTCTCCTGATGCCCTTGGACTATGTGCGGCGAGTTTAGCGCTTCTTATATCTGATATTCCTTTTACAAAACCATTAGCAGCTGTTCGTATGGGATTTATTGATGGTGTTTTTATTGTGAATCCTACCATCGAACAACAGGCTATGTCAAAATTGGATCTACTTCTTGCAGGAACCCATGACGCAATTTTGATGATTGAAGGTTACTGTGACTTTCTTACAGAAGAACAGGTGATTGAAGCTATTGCCATGGGCCATGAATCGATCAAAAAACTGTGTACAGCTTTTGCAGCCTTTGCAAAAAAACATGGTAAAGAAAAAAAGATGCATTTGGTTACAGCTCCTGATGACACAGTCTATGAAACGCTAAAACAACAATTTGAATCGAAAATCTTAGAAGCCGTATCCATTGAAACAAAATTGGAGCGTGAAATTGGCCTATCTCAGGTTAAAGATTTGGTTTTAGAAACCCTATTAAATGAAGACGATCCCACCTCACTATTTACAAAAAAAGCACTTTCCATTGCGATAAAAAAATTAAAATCTAATTTGATGCGTCAAATGATTTTAAAAGACAACAGACGGATTGATGGAAGAGCGCTTGATGAAGTACGCCGTATTGATATTGAGATGAGTTTTTTGCCAAGAACGCATGGATCATGTCTATTTACACGTGGAGAGACACAAGCTGTTGCTGTTTGTACGCTCGGATCAGAAACCATGGCACAGCGCTATGAAAATCTTTTAACTGATGGAGCACATCGCTTCTATTTGCAATATTCTTTCCCTCCATTTTCTGTAGGCGAAGTCGGTCGGATGGGCCCTCCAGGAAGACGCGAAGTGGGCCATGGAAAACTCGCAGAAAGAGCTCTTAGCGCCATCTTACCTGATCAAGACCGTTTTCCTTATGTCATTCGTTTGGAATCTAACATTACAGAATCCAACGGTTCTTCTTCTATGGCTTCTGTCTGTGGTGGAGCTCTTGCTCTAATGAATGCTGGTGTTCCTATTTCACGTCCTGTATCCGGAATTGCAATGGGATTGATTTTAGAAGACGATAGCTATAAAATTTTGTCTGATATCATGGGAACAGAAGATGCTTTAGGAGATATGGATTTCAAAATCACGGGTGATATGGAAGGAATCACAGCCTTTCAAATGGATATTAAGGTCGAAGGCATCACTTTAGAAATCATGAAAGAAGCTTTGATGCAAGCCAAACAAGGTCGCATCTACATCCTCGAAAAAATGCTCCAAGCTTGCCCAGAACCAAGTAAAGAACTTTCCGTTTATGCACCTAGAATTGAAACTGTGCAAATTCATCCTTCTAAAATTGGAACTGTCATTGGGCCCTCTGGAAAACAGATTCGTGCTATTATCGATGAAACAGGCGTGGAAATGAATATTTCAGATGATGGCATTATCTCTATTGCTTCTGCAGATGTAGCAAGTATCAATATGGCAAAAGAAATCATCCACAATCTCACTGCAGAGGTCGAAGTTGGCAAAACATACAAAGGAAGAATTGTAAGCATTGTAAAATTCGGTCTTTTTGTTGAAATTTTTAGTAAGCAGGGCCTTTGTCATATTTCCGAAGTTTCACCCAAACGTGTTGAAAATTTAGACGACTTGTACAAGGTGGACGATATGATTACAGTCAAGGTGCTTGAAATCAACGACCGCGGCCAAATCAAGCTTTCTCATAAAGCCACACTTTCAGAGCCTGCGAAAGAAGAAGCTTAAAACAATCTAGTTCACGACATATAAAAAAACCCACTTTGGCCCAAAGGTCAAGGTGGGTTTTTGCTAAAACCAAAGCTTATAAAATTCTTTATGCCAATGATGGGAATTAAATACATAAATTGGATTCTAGATTTTCAATTAGAACACAGTTTGGAGATCGACATAAACCAGCTTTGGTTTATGAGATCGAAAACAAAGTTCTAGTTGAAAAGATAAAGATACATTTATACATTTAATTTTCATCATTGGCATTATGTCGGATTAAATGCCTCACCTGTATCCGACTCCCCTATATCTTTTGGAGGTGGTGGTGGGCTTTTTCTAAATTTAAATTCCTCTTTGTCTAATCGATCGCGGATTCCCTCTTCTGAAAGTTCTCCTGTTTCCATAATACAATCTAGATCTTCTTTGTAAAGTGTCTCAAATTGCATCAAACGCTCTGCCATCAATTCGACCTTTGCTTTATTGTCTTGAACGATTTCGCGTGCGCGATTGAGCGCTGCATTCACAAGGTTTTTGACCTCAGCATCAATCTCTTCTTGAGTCTTTTCAGAAAAAGGCTTTTCTGTGGATGGAAAACCAAACTGTTGCTGGTTACTATCTTCATAAGAAATTGTACCCAAAATTTCACTCATCCCCCATTTGCAAACCATGGATCTGGCAATCTCACTTGCTTGCACAATATCTTGCTGCGCCCCAGAGGAGATATCACCAACAAAGATCTCTTCTCCAACGCGACCGCCCATGCAAACTGCTAATTGATCGATCAGCTCATTTTTCCAATAATTTATCCGATTTTTTTCGGGCAAGAAATGTGTCGCACCTAGTGACATGCCCCGTGGAATGATGGTCACTTTTTCCACAGGATCGGCATTTTTGACAACAAGCCCTACAACGGCATGTCCTGATTCATGATAAGCGGTTGTTTTCTTGTCTGATTCGGTAATCTCTAAACTTCTACGCTCTTTTCCAAAACGCACCTTATCTGTAGCTGAAATGGCATCTTGTGCCGTCACTGCCTTACGACCTTTGCGCGCAGAAATGAGTGCCGCTTCATTCAAAATGTTTTTAAGATCTGCCCCGCTGGCTCCTGGTGTTCCTCTGGCAATAGCCATCAAATCAACAGAAGGATCAATTTTAAGATTACGGGCATGGACTTTTAAAATTTCAAAACGCCCTCTTACATCTGGAAGCTCAATATTGACCCTACGATCAAATCGGCCAGGTCTTAAAAGTGCGCGATCCAAAACATCGGGCCTGTTTGTTGCAGCGATGATGATCACACCTTCATTGGTATCAAATCCATCCATTTCCACAAGCAGTTGGTTGAGTGTTTGTTCTCTTTCGTCATGGCCTCCGCCATAGCCTCCACCTCTATGGCGTCCTACAGCATCAATCTCATCGATAAAAATAATGCAAGGCGCTGTCTTTTTTGCCTGAGCAAAGAGATCTCGAATCCTAGAAGCACCGACCCCTACAAACATTTCCACAAAGTCAGAACCTGCAATAGAAAAGAAAGGTCTGTCAGCTTCTCCAGCAACCGCTTTGGCTATCAAGGTCTTTCCTGTACCTGGAGGGCCGATTAAAAGCACACCTTTGGGGATTTGTGCCCCCAGCATCGTAAATCTGGCAGGATCTTTTAAAAAATCCACGATTTCTACAAGTTCTTCTTTGGCTTCTTCAATTCCTGCCACATCTTTGAACGTCACTTTAACACTATCTTTGGTCAACAATTTTGCAGGCGATTTACCAAAGTTCATGGCACCGCCCCCAATACCCTTCATCTGTCTAGAGAAGAAGAAATAGAGCAGAGCAATCAAAATCAAGAATGGTAGAAGAGAAAAGAAAACATTCCAGTAGTTAGTAGCAGGCTCTTCGGATTTAAACTTCTTTTTTAATACAGTGTTTAAGGGTTGATCTGGAGCTTTAAATGTAAGGGTTTTATTTTGTTCAAAACCTTCCCATTCTTCTTTCGATGTGGTAAACCAGTTGGAAAATTTATCGACATCTTCTCCTTCTAGCTGTTTTGTGCTCAATTCTCTATTATCAAAAAACCAGATGGTATCTCCCACGCCGCTACGTGCTTTGTTCAATTGGACCTGGTTTTGTGTCAATTTCTCCGCCGTTGTACCTAAAGCAGTCAATTGTTTGTTGTAATTTCTAACACTTCTTAGCTGAATGAGACGCATATTGCCTTGCATGGCATTTAAAGAAGAAGCTAAGGCCACAAGTTGCTGTGTAATACCTTCATATTTTTGCAATTTGTCTCTAGGAGCAAGGTCACTATTTTGTGTCTGCTCTAGCTCTCTTGACATCAGGCGTAAATTGTTTTTCATCTCTTCGGATCCAATACCCAAATTTGGAGATTGGAAATTGGCAATCACAGTTCCTAGCGAAAGGCCATAATGGGTGATACTTGCTTCATTGATATTTTTATTCACTTGAGTAAATTCAGAGCGCAATTGCGGCAAGCCAAAAATATTTTTCGAAGAAAGGCTGGTAATGATAATGCTATTTTGTCTTGTAGGTGTATCGTATGTGCTATCGATAATCTTATAGCCTCCTGCAGGAATTTGATATCCAGTGAGGTGCAAAAACCAGTCTGCATTGCTGCGAATGTCATTTTGAAATCGATTTAATTCATTTAAACTATTTGTTTTAAGGTCTTTAAGTTGATGGTTGGCAAAAAGCGTTTGTAAAAAACGATAACGCTGTTTACCAAGAGAGGATTTTTCTTCTCGAAATTTACCAGAAAAACTCACTAAATTATCATTGATTGCCACCTTGGCAGAATCTTCGGGTTGCAAAAGATCCAAATTCACTAAGCTTTCTAATTGATAGCTAAAGGAAATATTAGCTGTCTTTTCTGTCTTCATTGTCTGTAAGACCATGATAAACAAGACAGCTGCGAGCAAAATAAATAATAGACCCCCGCTAAAGCCCTTCTTTGGTTTTGGATTCTCATCCATATCTGCACCCTCGATTGTTTTTTAGAATCTAGGCTCAAAATAAAAATTTGAGGCATTAAAAAAAAGCCTTCTTCTATCTAGCTGATAATAAGCGGCCTTATTCCATCATAATGAGATTTTGGCTTTTTTGCACCTAGTTTTTTTAACGAAATTAGCAACTCAAAGGCTAAAAAATCTTTTTATCTATTTTGATGAATGGTCTAGTTCCGATACATTTTCTACAGGTTCTGAAACGCACAAGTCTTTGTCTAAACCTCTTTCAGCAAATGCTTTCTCTCCATAAACATCATAAACCAAGCCTCTTATTATAATATGTTTGATGGGTACCATAAAAACACCCTTACATATCTTCTTGCTTGAAAAATCTTTTAAAGAATCTTGACTCATTTCAAATATCATCTTAGTTATCAACTTTCGATTACATTTGTCTTTAAAAAGCTGGAAAAGCTTTTGATAATTAGAACTCTCATCTTGAGAATCTTCTGCAACATAACAACGATCGATAACACCACTAATCTCATTATTGATGTCTATTGAATCTGAAGCCATTTTTGTATTCGCTAAAATCGTCAATTGAATAAGAATATTCATAAGAATATTAAAATTTTTTTTATTTTTTAAATAAGAAATCATCTCTTCAAAAAACTCTTCTTCAGGAAATTGAACGCCTTCCTTATCTAATTGAGCTTGAATTTCTAATAACCGTTTGTCAAAACCCATAGAGTCAAAGGAAAAACCAAGCACCAAAGGAAAAAGCCCCATTTCAGAAGAGCTTAAATTGTATTTTCGCTTCCAATACCAATCCATTAAAGAACGAATATATTCTATTTTTTTTAAAAGGACACGTTTTTCTTCTGGAAATTGCGCTTCTTTGAATTGTTTGTCTAGTTCTACATTCAGTTCATTAAAAAGTTGGTCTTTGCGCTCTTTTAACAACTCTCTTGATGGTGCTGTTTTCCGATAATACAAAAACATTCCGCCACAACTTAAGATTAATCCTATTCCACCTAAACGCGGTGATTTAGAAATAACCATCAATGAAAGGCTACTCACCATGCTTCCTAAAAGAAAGATAACAAAAGAAATATTGTTTTCTATATACAATTCTTCTACGCCATTATATAACTTGTTCGCCATGGGATACGCCTCTATACCTATCAAAAAATCGCTCTTTGATGCGTCTTTAGAATCTACAGCAATACTCATAATTAACCTCCCATCTCCAATTCATCAACTATCAATCAATTGCTTAATATTTAAAAGATTTTTTTGATCAATTTACGCTCTTTTAAGAGGCCACTCCAATCTGTTTGTTTTTTTGGTACTCGATCAAAAGCTTTGCAATCTCATCTTTTAAGATCAGCTGAGGATTGAAATCAAAATATTTATTGGAAGAGCGCCTATCAAAATTTTTAGAAAGTATAGAAGCGATTCCAATCATAAGATCAAATGAAATTCCTTTATCTAAAAACTCTATCACTTTTGATTGAATTTCCTCAGGATCCATCAACACGAACTCTTCAGAGGAAAAGTAATTTATTGCACGAGCCAAAGGATTCCCATGAAGAGAGCTTCGTGGATCTGTGACATCTATCCGGTAATGACTTGATAAAGTCTTATTCACTTCTCGATCCAGTGACTGCACATCAATTTCTTTAGCTGTAAGCTCGATCAGTTGAATGGCACATTCTGCATTTCTATTATTTTCTAAGTAATGGGTCAAAATTTGCACGTGATCTTCTCTTGAAAGCACTACACCTTGTGCATTTAATTGTTCTTGAACTCTAGAAAGGCGATAATCAAAATCTTCCCATAGCGCTTGTTTTTTCTTCATTCGTAATTCTGCTCCCAGTATGGAATGACGAATGATCTCTATCTTTCTCAAAAGAGCTTGTTTTTCTTCCGGAATTTCTGATGTCGCTAATTCCTCTACTTTTGAGCCTATGTTTTGATAAACTTCATCAAGGTCATTTCCTGGCAGTTTTGCTCTTTGATAATATTGAATAGCATTTTTGAGTGTAGCTGGAATGGAGACAACAAAACCTAATATACCTGCAGGTTTTAAAGGTGTTATAACAAAAGGTGATATAACAAACAGAATGGACGAAACAAATGTAGTAATTCCCCACATTTTTATGTTAGAACTTGAATCCTTTGTTCGTTTATATTCTTCGGTGATTGGAATGACTTCTAGATTTGTCAAAAGATCAATATTCTTTGTGGCATCTGCAGCATCTAAATAAACTGTCATAAGTTAATCTCCTTAGTATTAAACAGTGGCTAATGCAGTAGAGTTAGATTCCATTCCGATTTGTTTCTCTTTGTGGTACTCTTTTAGAATCTTTTCAAGTAATGCTAGATTTGCGACTTCCATTCCCTTAGCAATTTTAAAAATCAACTCTAACAAGAGCTCAAAATCTTTTTTATCTTCTAAGAACTGTGGGAGTTGTGAAAGATCCGCGCCTTGATGGTCAATGGAAAAAGATGTGCCAACTTCATTTTTGTCAGAATAATAATCAACCATGATCTGTCTTATTTTGACAGTTTCAAAAAGTTCATTTTGAACCGCGAAAAATAAATGCAAAATCAAGTCTTTGTGTTGATTGTCTTTTAGGTAGTTTGATATGATTTCGACGTAATCTTGATTAGAAAGTCGCACTCCCTCACGATTTAACTGCTTTTCAACACGACAAAGGCTCTTACAAGCCTTTGACCATGCTGGAAAATTTATTTCAATATCGTTTTTGAAATAACGATTTTTTATGACCTCCACTTTTCTTAAAAGTGCTCGTTTTTCTTCCGGAATTTCTGACAATGCAAGATCTTCAATTTTTAAGGCTATTTTTTGATATACCTCATCAAGATCATATCCCGATACTTTTTGTGCTTTCATATATTCAAATTGAGCATTTACCCCTAATCCCAAGCATCCTATCTCCATGATTGTTAATAACCAATTCCGAAATACAAAATTAGCAAGTCCTATGCAAATTGCTGCCACTACCATACTGTTCCTTGTAGACCTCAAAGCTTCTGCATCAACGTACTCCTTTGTTACTACCTTGACTTCCGGATCTAATAAAAGATCAATATTTTTTGTAACATCTGTTGCATCTAAATAGACGGGCATAGCTAAACTCCTGGTTTGAAAGGGTTAATTATAAACTAAAGATTGAATTTTTACAAACAATTGTCTTTGTTTAAGCTCGATGTTTTGATAGGCAAATTTTGTGTTTTCAAAAAAAGCTTTGATAAACTCTTGCTCTTTTTGTAAATTCTTTAAATTAAGCACTTTTTCTAAAAAAAATTGCAATTCGAGTGGATGGATTTCGATATTGGAAAAATCATACACTACGCTGTCTTTTGTTTTTTGTTTTAAAGCACATAGCTTTTCAATTTTTTTATTGAGATAATCTTCTAAAAGATCTGCTTGATAAGCATGTCTTTGTAGATTTTCTTGAATGGATTTTCCAAATTGCTGTTCCAACGTTGGAAGAATGTTGTGACGCATGCGATTTCTTGTAAACTGAAGATCTAGGTTTGTCATATCTTCAAAATATTTGTATGCATGTTTATTTAAGTAGCCCAAAAGCTCTTGTTTTCTAAACGAGAGCAGAGGTCTTAGTAATGTCACACCCTCTCTTTGAGAACTCTCCTGCATACCTTTGAGCTGATAGAGCCTTGGATTTTCAAAAAAGCGCTTGAGCACCGTTTCTGCTAGATCATCTAAATGATGCGCAAGGCAGACAGAAGCTTTGAGTTTTTTGGCTTTTTCAAGCAAAAAATTGTAACGCTCTTTTCTTAAGCGATCTTCTACGTTGCCTCCCGAGATTTTCTCAAGGGTTTTTGAATAAAATGGGAGGTTATTTCTTTTACAAAAATCTGAAATAAACGCTTCTTCTTCTTGGCTTTCTTGGCGCATATTGTGATTGATGTGAGCAACAAAGAGCTCTAGGTTGAGCTTCTTTTGTAAATTCAACAATAGGTGCAAAAGCGCCATGGAATCGGCCCCTGTAGATACGGCAACAAGCAGTCGCTGATCATGGATATTTAGGCGTGTTAAAATGGGTAAAAGTTTTTTCTCCATGGAGGCATTGTACCCCATTTGTAACAAAAGGATGAAGATATTTTTTCCATTTGTTACAGTGAGGGGGATGCTATACTTTTATATTTTAAAAAAATATTGTAAGTTTTTCTTTTTGATTGTCTTTTCGTTTCTGGCAATTTTGATTATTACCAGATCGAGCGAAATTGCTAAAATTGCTGTGTTTACAAAAGATGTTAAATTTGTACTTCAATTCATCTATCTTCACATCCCTGTGATTTTGCCCATCGCGCTTTGTATCTCTACCTTTTTAGCCAGTTTTATCATCTTCTTATCCCTTCATCAGACAAAAGGTTTACATTCTTTGCGCACACAAGGCTTGAGTCTAAAGGCCATCTTTTTGCCTATTGGTATTTTCACCTTTTTTTTGAGCATGACAAATTTTTATCTTACATCAGAACTTGCGACAAAAAGCTGGTACAATTCCAAAAACTTGCCCTTCCATTTTGCTATGCAAAAACCCATATCTGCTCTTCTTGCAAAATTTCAGGAAGCCAATCAGATGATTGCAAAGGGCGATCTCAATCAAAGCGACCAATCCGCAACAGATGCGCTTTTATTTACCTACATTCCCAATTATGACAACCTAGTTTGCGTCTGGCTGGATCATCTGCATTTACAAGATGAGGCTATTTTGGCAAACAATGTCAATATGGTCTCTTATATCAAAACGCAAGATCCTTCATTTTATAACCATCTTGTACTCGATTATCGAAAATTTGTGCACGCTCCTGTCAATTCCTATTTGCAAACCTACATGCCAGAGCTCAAAACCAAACAGATGGATTACTACACCCTATCTCAACTTGTCAAACACCCTCAATTCCTCTCACAAAAATCGACCAAAATGGCCGAGATCTTTCGACGGATCTGTTTTGGGATTTGTCCTTTTTTGATGATGCTTTTAGGCTTTGCTTTTGGCAGCAACACTGCACGTGACAAATGGCACTTTTTGCTTGTGTTTTTAAGCACGCTTTTTGTCTTTGCATCGCTTCTATTTGCCAACGCTGCCATCCATTTTTATAAAATCACGAGTTTATTGATGGCATTGAGTTTGTGTATAGGATTTGCCATCTCTACCTTTTTTCTCACACGCTACTCAAAAGGACAGGACTCATGAAACTCTGGCAACGCACGTTTATTTTTACCAATCTAAAAATTTTGTTTTTTGTGCTCCTTGGACTCTTTTTCCTCTACTCGCTCATCGATATTTCCTTCCATCCTTGGTTATTTCCAGCCATAAAAACACAAGGTTTTTGGCTCCTTCCTCTTTTTTCAGCGATCCAATTTACAAGAAAATTGCATCTCTTTTTACCCTTTGCTTATCTTATTTCGGTCATCTATACCCTAATCAAAGCCAACACCCAAAAAGAGCTTCTTGTTCTTTTAACAAGTGGGATTTCTAAAAAACGCATCTTTTATCCGTTTTTATTGACCGCTTTTTTTGTATCATTATTCACATTGGTCAATACCCAGTTTTTGGTGCCGCTCGCAACAAATCAGCTGATTTTAATTAAATACCCTCAAATGCATGCCTATTTGAATAAATCCTCGATCAAAGAATTTGAATTTGAAGATGGCTCTTTTTTCATTTTTCAAACCTACCATCCTAAAGAAGAGATGTACGAAGATGTCTATTTTAAAAAGGACGATCTTTTGTACCACGCAAGCTATGTAAAAAAAGAAAAAGGGTTTGTGGGGCATTTTGTCGATCTATTTAAAAAACAAGAAGGCAGATTGACCCTAATCGGCTCGTTTAAAACCTTTCCCATTAAAGATTTGAATCTTACCCATCTAGATGAGACGCTCGTGCAAAAAGACCCCAATGAGCATTCGTTATCGATGCTCTATAAGATGCAAAAAATGCCCATCTTCATTCCAGGGCTTTTGGCAAAGCTCAAATCAGCGCTACATTTCAAAGTGCTCTTTTTATTCATCAGCTTTTTAATTTTGATCGCTGTGTTTCCTTTTGCCACGCAATTTACAAAACTGCTCAATGCCTTTAAATTCTACCTATTTTTTATCTTTGGCTTTTTGATGCTCTACTTGTTTTTGAAAGGTGTGATGATTTTGGTCGAAGGAGCGCTTGTGCATCCCTTTTTCGTGATGTGGCTTCCTTGCCTTTTGCTCTTTACTCTGTTTTTTGCCATCGGGAAAAAAAAGACAAGCTTTTAGTAAAGACTTTTTCAACATTGGTATGCATGAAGTTTATAAGTGGCGTATGCATAGCCCAAGCAAACAGAATCAAACTCACAAATATGCTACCTACAAAAATGTCTGTTAGCCAATGTGCTGCAATAAACAAGCGTGGCAGAGATGCTAATAGTGTCAAAATAAGACCAAAACACATTTGACGAAATGTGGGTTTAAAAAAGAGGATAAATAAAAATCCAAGCAAAAAGCTTGTGGCATGGTCTCCAGGAAAACAATTGACCGCCCCTAATTTCACTCCACTAATATCGACTTTATCCATCACAGTTCTGACTTCATCAAAAAGGTAGCTCGGAGACAGTCTTCCTGATGCAAAATATTTAGGAATCAGTTTTTTATTGACGGCATAAAACATAAAAAATTCATAAGCAAGGCAAGAAAGAAGCATCGAAAAGCTTTTGAGTTTATCTTTTTTATAAAAATCCAAAAGGACTTTAAAAAAAAGTGCAATCATCAAAAAATCAAACAAAAAATCGGTCAAATGTTGGGATAAAATGCCAATAATGATGCTGATTTTCATCGATCTTAAAAGCCCGTTGAAAAAATAAAACGCCTTTTCATCGATACTGTCCCACAACACTCGCGTCATTGGAAAAAACCAAGAAATGAGCACCAATAGTGCAACAAAATGAAAAATGAAAAACGGTCGCTTCATGACTTTCTTTGTAATCTAACGTTAGACTCGATGATTACATCATTTTTTTCAATATAAATACAATAAGAAACGCAATTTTTCAGACAATTTATAGGTGAAAACTGTAGTCAATTTGTGAAAATTAACGTTTTGAGAATTGGAAAGCTTTTCTCGCTTTTGCAAGACCGTATTTTTTACGTTCTTTTTTACGAGAATCTCTTTTTAAATATCCAAGCGCTTTAAGATCAGCTCTTCTATCTTCCACTTCTTTTACAAGTGATCTTGCAATCCCTAGACGCATGGCATCCGCTTGACCTGAAATCCCTCCTCCAGAGGTGCGCACGATAAGATCATAATTCCCCTCAAGAGATAATTTTTCTAAAGGTGATAGGGCAATATCTCTATGAATCTTACCCACAAAATGGGTTTCAAACGGCTTTCCGTTGACTTTGATCTGTCCTGTCCCTTTGCGTAAACGCACAGAGGCGACCGCTGTTTTTCTTCGACCAGTTCCAATAAATTCTTCAATTTTTTGTTTTACCATATCTATCCTTCTAAGTTAACTGCAGTGGGTTTTTGTGCTTGCATTGTATGCGTATCAGATGCAAAAAGTCTAAGCTTTTTCATCTGTTTTTTTGAAAGTTTTGTTTTGGGCATCATTCCCCAAATCGCATGTCTTAAAGGCTCCGTGGGTTTTTTATCCATCATACGCAAAAAAGGCGTTTCTTTAAGCCCACCTAAAAAACCTGTATGATGGTAATAATTTTTTTGAGCCGTTTTATTACCAGTGAGTACAAATTTATCTGCGTTGATCACAACCACGCCATCTCCACTATCGACATGAGGGGTATAGTCCACGCGGTGCTTTCCTCTTAATACTTTTGCAATTTCAGAAGACAAGCGGCCCAGTGTTTTTCCCTTGGCGTCAAATAAAAACCATTGCGTTTTTTGCTCTGCTTCTTCCTTTGTCAACATCGCTGTTTTTATAAAATAATTTTTTTCCATCGTTCTTCTACCTATTTAATGCTCGAAGTATAAAGTTTTCACGTTTTTTTGCCAAGATAATATCAATAATAAAAATTGTTTTTTATATATTTTTTAATTTAAAACACTCTCCAGGATCCATCTAAGATAAACCCAGATCCGGTAATAGCAAATGTGCACCCCATAATCCAACGGTGCCAACACCATAAGCTCCCCACAATGCAGCGCCTGTGCCTATTTCAGAAAGGGCAACCGCTGTATTCAATGCTGAAGAAGATGAGGTGGTGCCTTTTGCTGCAAAATCGAGAGCTCTTTTACCAGAATCCATAAATATATTGCTGCGATCACTCAGGTCAAACCATAAAGGTGAGTTTTGGCTATTGAGATCGTCTGATCGTTGAGTAAACATCAATGAAAAGTTTGCACTAGAAAAAGTGAAGTTAAGAATTGCCTTGCTTGCGCAACTGTGATTTGTAACACATCAATACACAAGTAAAAAACGTATGACAAATAAGCAGTTTTAATCATATTGCCTAAACACAGCCATTAATAAATATCTTGCTTTTAAAGTCTCATCAGGAATTTCTGAAATAAAATCACAAGCTTTTTTGAAATCTTGTTTACTTAACTTTGTGACAATAACAGAAATGCTTTCAACTTTTATTTCTTCTTGTTTGATTTTGTTAAAAAAACTAACAGCTTTTTTGGCATTCCCCAAAAAAGCTTCTGATACTGCAATCGCGCTATAGAGAATGTCTTTCTTTTGTAGTTCTTTTACGGAGATAGAATCTACTAACAGTGTTAATTCTTTAAGAATCTTAGCTACCCTACTATCATTAAGAGAAGCTCCCAACAGAGCTAAATAACCTAAAAATCTCAATTCCTCATTCCGATCTACAGTGTCAAGTTCTTTCAATCCCCGCCTAAATACTTCTTTCGCCCCCTCTCTGTCGTAGATACTTTGATTAAACGCTATAATTAAACGCCATGTTTTTTTTTCGATTTCTGAAGAGAGTTTTTCTGCATCTTTTCTAGCTTTTTCAAAAAAAAGTCTTGCTTGTTTTTTGTCTTTGGTTCCAAGAAAAAAACCCACAATGGTTGACATGTTAATTTTGGTACGGGGATCTTTTAAATCTTCTATAGATTTAAATGCATCTTCATAGCTAATACAACTCTGCGCTACAAATAACGCATTTTGCAATTTTGCCAGTCTGACTCTATCAGAATAATCTAGGTCAGGAAAGATCTCATAGGCTTCTTCGTAGATTTTCTTTGCGTTTTCCAAGTCGTTAGACTTTGCAAAATACAAAACCAAATGGAGCATACCAAGTATCCGCGTTCCTAAATCAGGAATTAACATGCATGTTCTCTGGGCTTTTTGAAGATCAAAAGCACATTCCATAATAACCTTTTTACACATCAAATCACTAAATATTAGAGCAGCCTCGTTTATAAAACAGTCAATCTCTTTTATTGTTTGATTAGGAAGAGTTTTTTCTTTATGTGCTTTTACCATAGCAAACTCCAACTTTGCTTGTAATTCATCGAAAGGTCCAAATTTTTCATTACTCAAGCTTTGTTCTATTTCTTTTAAACAACGCTCTTCTAAATCCAATTCTTTTTCCTGAGAAAAGGCAGATACCGATAGGCATCCTAAAAAAACACATACACACATTTTTACCCGCATCATAACCTCCTTGTGATCTTCCGGATTATTAAAACCATTATTATACCTTCAAGACAGACAATGCCGTCATATTCTAATCAACATATTATTTAATCATATCTAACATCTTTTAAATTGTTTCTAGTTCAATTTCGTAATAAAAACGCTTTATTATTACAAAACAAACAATTAACGCTATTTTTTACTTTTTTAGTAACTTTCAACCAATCTTCCCAAAAAGCAGGATCAGCAGGTTTGTCATCCTGAAGCAATCTCAAATTCACGTTAATCTAGCTTTTGTATCTTCAAGGGAATATTACAGTCTCTGTAATCGTCTGCTTTTAAATGAAGTACGAAGTTACCTTCAAACATTAACTTTACATCATATTTATCACTGGGAACTTCTACCTCAAGTAGCTTTTTATCTTTTAATTGGCTTGTTGCATTTTGCATTTTTGATCGGTTATTATCATTGCTTGTTGCTAAAATTTGATCATTCGATTCTAGTTGCCAAATTGCTGTATAAAACCAAAAATACCAGGGAGCATTTTCTTCATCTTTTGACTTAGACTTCACAGTTTGAGCAAAATCGATGACAAGTCCCTTATCTGGTTGAATTTCAAAATTATGCACTCTAAGTGAAATTACCTGGGCAAACAAATCATAGACTTTTCTTTGATCTTCTTTCATGTTGATATTCCTCTTGGAGTTTTAATCTTCATTGGATTTTCTTAAAGATTTATAAACTAGTTTTTTAAAAGGACCCGCGGTCAGCACTGTTTTGTCAGGAGTAAATAATCTCCATTGTTCATAACTTCCATGGTTATTATCTGCAATGATGTTGAGTATTGTTCTATCTTCAAAGGTTAACAACAAATCATATTCATCACCAAAGACTTTGACATCGAGTAATTTTTTCCCGTTTAATTTCTGTATGCCACTTTGTATTTTTTCTCCATTCTCATTACAGTCTGTTATAATTTTTCCATTTATTTCCAGCTCCCAAAAGGCTATGTATATCCAAAAATCCCATTCAAACTCTACCCAATATATTTTCTTAGGAGTGGGACTTTTGATAATTTGATTCATACCGAAATCTAATTCAATGATACTACCATGACACCATTGGGCATCTTGTACCTTTTTTGAGATGATTTGACCAAATAGATCATAAATAATTTGATGTTTTTTGTTCATTTAAACTGCTGCTCCAATACCCAATATCCTTCTTCTACAAGTTCTTGGTAATTAAACCCTTTCTTAGAAATCTCTCTATGTAATATTTTTGCTGCTTCTTCATTAGGTATCCTAAGAGTTTTTCCTTCTCTTTTGTAAATCCTTTTAATCTCTTTTAGTCCATCATTTGCCTGTTTATCTTGTCTTACATTATCCCCCACATTTCTTCTTACTTTATCATATTTCCTGTCAGGTTTTCTATAACGGTTTTCTTGGTCTTTTGCATGATCATAAGCGTCAAAGTTCCCCTTGCTAAACAACGCACTGCCAAAGGCTCTCCAAGCACCATCCATGATAAGGCCAGAGCCAATAACTCGCAACTCGGTAGTAACAACAATAAGTGCACCCTTTGAGGCAATATCACCCACCCCGCAT
>JAAKFQ010000019.1 GCA_011064725.1 Chlamydiota bacterium
TGGCACGACCACGCATTTTTTTCGGGAAAGCTTGGATGATAATCGTAAACGTCGCAGGAGTCATCAAAGCACTACCAATACCCTGAAAAATGCGTGCACCAATAAGCCAAAGGCTGTCGATAGCAAGCCCCCCAAAAGCACTCGCAATGGCAAAAACAAGTAAGCCTAAACAATAAATTTTACGCTGACCATAAACATCAGAAAGCCTGCCGCCTAAAAGCACAAATGCCGTCATCGATAAAAAATAACTATTGACGATCCATTGCAAAGTCAAATCGGAACTTAAAAATTCGCGTTGAATGGTAGGTAAAGCTAAAGGTAGAATGGTTTGATCAATAAAGATCATGGAAATCGATGTGATCATCGCAATCAAAATGTACCACTTTCGCACAATCACACCTTTTTGTTAGACTACCTTGTATGTACTGGATTTTCATTATTTTTGCCATAACATCCATTCTTTATTCTACAATTAAGAACGGGATTTCTCCCATGCCCTCCAATAAACACGCACTCACAGCAGCGCTTGAATTTTTACATGAGCCCAAAGTCCTCTATGATTTAGGATGCGGATTTGGCCTCTCTTCTCTATTTTTTGCCAAAAAAATGCCCCCTTGCAAAGTCATCGGTGTGGAAAATGCACTTTTCCCCTTCCTCATTGCCAAATTGCTCTCTTTATTTGTGCCCAATCTCACTATCCGTTTCAAAAACTTCCTGAACTTCAAACCTAAAGATGCAGATGCAATCTATCTTTATTTGTGCCCATCCTTGATGCAAAAAATCGACCTAACGGATTTCAAAAATATAACAGTGATTTCAAATACATTCGGATTTAATGCAACTAATCCCAAACACAAAAAGCGATTGAATGATTTTTATAAATCGACACTCTACGTCTACTCGTTTTGATTCCGTAACCATCTTAAAATACAGCTAGATTCGTACATGGGTTTGCCATCGATGATTAAACAGGGAACTTGTTGTCTTCCGCCAATTTGGATAAGTTCCTTGCGATATTGCGCATTTTGGATATTACGCAATTGCACGGGAATCTTGTGATCTTTCATATAATCGATAACATCATCACAATAGGGACATCCAGGTCTCCAATATAACACAAGCTCATGTCCATGATACTTTTCTATCTTCACCTGCTTAGCCTCTAAAATAGGGAAAAAAAACAACAAACTCAAAAGCGCATATTTCATATTTTCATGCTACAACAGTTCTAAAATTTAATAAAGATCAAAGATCTGAGTCGTCTTGAGATCGTTGTACAGGAACTCTTTGTGGTGGTCCTAGATTCCCGAATCGTCTAGTAATTATGTGGCGATGAGGAAAAGGGGAACATGGAGGAGAAGCTGTTGGAGAAGGTGATTGAGCGGGTGAAAGCTTAAAAACTTCAGATACAGGATTTTCGTCAAATCGAACGCTATTTCTTGAAGGTTTTTTTTCTTCTTTAAAACACGATTTCAATTTTGGTTCACATTCTGGCTCAAAAAATGGCAGCTCTTTTAATAATGCTAAATATTCATTACCTACTTGTTGTGACTTTCCTACTACTGCACTACTATTTGGCATGTCTGTGTTGAATAAACGTCCAGAATCCGGAATTAAACAAGAGGGACTAAAAATATAAGCTGGAGTACACATAAGTAAAAACAGTTTAAATAAAAGTGGGTTTTTTTGTAAAATGAATAGCAAAAACAACAAGGATGAAAAATGAAAAAATTATTTCTTTTACTCGCTTGCACGATTTCTTTAACGTTTGGTGTCACACACGTTCCAAAGCAAACCTACCCTCTTCCAAAAAAAGAATTTAATGCCGTTCAAAGGCTATTGGACTCCTTTGAAGGCCTTGTGGATGCCACACAAAAGCATTGGGAAGTAAAAGAAAACCAAGAACGTTGGCAAATGGATCCAGTTACAGTTAAAGATGAAGCATACATTTTATCGCTCATCGACAACATAGGAATGATTCAGGAAGTATCTCCTCAAAAGAAATATTATGATTATGTCTTTTTATTGGGTGCTGTGACAACAACGGCAAGACAACGTCTTTATCATTTGGTCCATCTTTTTGAACAAGGTGTGCGTTTTGGCAAAATTTATGTACTGTCAGGAGAACGTCCTTTAGATCCTCTTGTGGAGACCGAAAGTCTCTTTTTGCAACCTGATGAAACGGTGCTAGAAACTAAGCAGGTCAATCTTCCCCTGCCCAAAAATGAAAGTGAAATGTTACGTTTTTTGATCAAACAGTATGTGTTCCCAAAAGAATTTCAAAAAATTCCTATCGAATATATCTCATTTCCTATGAAAAAAAATGAAAATGGGGAGCTTGTGCGCCCAAAAACAGATGATACTGTGGCTGCCTGGTTAAAGACAAAACCCCTTAAAGGAAGTATCCTTGCGATTTCTAACCAGCCTTTTGTTAATTATCAAGACCTTGCTTTGAAAATACATCTAGAAGGGAAATATGAAATCGAAACGGTAGGTTACGAAAGAAAAATGCACAAAATTGAAGTCTACTTAGATCAAATTGCACGTTATTTGGTTAACTTTAAACGCTATCAGGACGGCAAACAAAAAAATTTAAGTTGTAAACCCCTTTTGTTAAAAACAAAATAGCAGATATTTTATGAAAAAATGCATGTTTTTCTTGTCTTTGTGGAGTGTGGTTTTTTGCGCCATTTATATTCCAAGCGTAAATAAGCATTTCGATAATGAACTTCCCCCTACTCTTTATGAGTTTCTAGCACATTTTGATGTGCAAAATAAACATGAAATTCACGCTATTGTGAAAGAAATTTATCCCAAATGGGTTCGAGAAAAAGGGCGAGAACTTTGGCAAATGCCAAAATTTTATGTTGATAATGAAGTAAAGTTACGTCGACTTTTAAATGAGCTTGGACTTGTAGATGCGATTTTACCAAAAAAATCTTCTTATAAGTATGCTGTGATCATTGGAGGTGCTTTGCCAAGAATTCGCAATCGCATCGAATATTTAGCAAAGCTTTATAAACAAGGAGTGCGTTTCAAAGAAATCGTTGTGATCTGTTGTACAAGAAAACTTGATCCTGTTTATGAACCTAAAAAAGAACTGCTTTTTCCCAAAAATTGTTCTTTGCCTATCAAATATCATGCGATCTGGCATTTTCCTACACAAGAAAATGAACTCATCACTCTGCTTTTTCAAATGCATGAGCTGCCGCCAGGAATGGATTTAGTTCCTTTAAAAATCGTTAAAACGGAGCTTTTAAAAGAAAGTGATGGAAGCATTTTACGTCCAGATGTACACTCTACAGCTAAACAATGGGTTGAAACACATCCAAAACCAGGCTCTGTTTTACTTATTTCTTCTCAACCTTTTTGTTATTTTCAGCACGCAATTCTTAAAGAAATTTTACCTTCTTCATTTGAAATTGAAACTGTCGGTGATCATGCCCTAGACTACGGAATCGAAATCTATTTGGACTCCATCGCACGTTGGCTTTACGAACTTTCTAAATCCAAGCGCCACTTTTATTTTCGATCCATGGGAATTAGAGCTTTTTTATCTTTTACCACCAAAATAGAGCCCACACAAATCAGTAACACACCTATAATCGCAATAAAATCAAGGATTTGATCAAAAAAGAACCAATCAAAAATTGCGCCAAAAATCACAGCAGAATATAAAATAGAACTGACCTTAGAAGTGTGTGCATATTTATAGGCTAGCGTCACAAAGGCTTGATAAAAAGTCGCCAAAATTCCAATTACCAATAGATATGTCCAAATTAAGGGTGTCGGAGTTTGCCAATTACTTAACGCAGGAATAATGGAAATGGGCAAAGATAAAATCAGTAGATAAAAAATGATACGTGTTGGAGGTTCTGTCTTGGTCAATTTTCTCACAGCTGTAAATGCTATACCTCCAAAAAGACCTGATGCAAGTCCTATAATCGATGCCACATTAAAGGTATGATGAGGCTGAGGTTTTAAAACTAAAATCACCCCAATAAACCCTAAAATCAATCCCCACCAAGTAATGGCTTTGACTTTTTTTTGAAACCAAACCCAAATAATCAAAGGAATAAAAAGGGGTCTTGTATAACTCAAAACAAGCGCATCTGTCACAGTAAGATGTTTCAATGCATAAAATAGACAATACATCGCACTTAAAGAGACAAATGTACGAAGCAAATATAAAGGAAAGACCTTTGTTTTAAGCGTATGACCTTGTGCGCGCTCTAATAAAAGCAAAGGCATCAAAGTAAGCAGGCTAAAAAATTGGCGGAAAAACACCACAACTTCTGAAGAAAACTCACGTGTTGTCATTTTAATCATGATGCCAAGAATGGCAAAAAACAGTCCTCCAAACAAGGCAAAAATAGCAGCTTTAACAATATTATGATGTGTCGCCATACAGTCTATTCATAACAGAAATTTACAAGAAAATCAAGAACGAAATTTGGAACGGATCAAAAGCGCATTTAATACGACGCAAATAGAAGAAAACGCCATTGCAATGGAGGCAACGACAGGATTGAGAAGAAATGGATAAAAAACACCCGCAGCAAGGGGAATGCCTGCAGTATTGTAAAAAAATGCCCAAAAAAGATTTTGCTTGATCTTGGTATTCGTTACTTTAGATAATCTGATTGCAAGATCCACATCTTTTAGTTGGTTTTTTATCAAGATGATATCTCCTGTAGAAAGTGCAATATCATTCCCACTACCAATGGCAATTCCAACATCACTTGTTGCAAGAGCAGGCGCATCATTAATTCCATCCCCCACCATTGCAACCACTCTACCCCCTTTTTTCAAATCTTCGATCACTTTTGCTTTATCTTGAGGCAACACATCTGAAATCACATGTTGAATATTAAGCTCATCTGCTATTTTCTGAGCTGTTTTTTTCTTGTCCCCTGTCAACATCACCACATCAATCTTTTGCTTTTTTAACAGCTCTACCACTTCTTTTGCTTCTTCTCTAACTGTATCCTCTAACACAAACGCACACACAAGTGTGCCATCGATTGCCATCAGAGTATATTCATCGTATTTGGGCTCAATCTGATGTTCTTTTAAATACTTCGCATTTCCAATGAGGATTTTTTTACTCTCCACAATCGCCTCAACACCAAACCCAGGTTTTGCTAAAAATTGTTCGACTTTTAAATTTTTATCTTCGATGTCCATAAGCGCATGTTTAATGGGATGTTCTGAGTTTTTTTCGACCGCTTTGGCCAAAGTCAATAGCTCTTCTTTAGAATAGCGATCACTTTCCATTTTCACATCAACTAGCTTTAGCTCACCCTTAGTCAACGTTCCTGTTTTATCAAACACAATGGTGTCAAGTTTTTTAGCAAGCTCTAAACTCTTTCCCGTTTTGATCAAAACCCCCATGGAAGAAGAGACTTGACTTGCAACCATCACAGCGATAGGCGTCGCAAGTCCAAGAGCGCAGGGACACGCGATAATCAATACAGCCACCAATATTTTAATGGCAAAATATAAAGGAAAACCCGCAAAAAGCCAGATCACAAAGGAAAGTACGCCGATACTCAAAACAATCCAGACAAAATAGAAAGAAATCACATCTGCAAGATCTTGGATAGGAGCACGGAATTTTAATGCATTGGATACGATTTCTATAATTTGAGCAAGTAGCATCTCTTTGCCCACCTTAGTGGCTTTTATCACTAAAGCTCCTTCCTTGTTAAGCGTTCCTGCAAAAACTAAGCTCTTGCTCTCTTTAGAAACAGGTTGGCTTTCTCCTGTCAACATGCTCTCATCGATAAAACTGGTGCCTTCTATCACTTCTCCATCAATAGGAATTTTTTCTCCCGGATGAATACGCAACAGATCACCGACTTGAATCTGTTCAATAGGAATATTGACTTCCTTACCTTGATCTAACTTCGTAGCCGTCTTAGGCTGCAATTGCATCAACTTTTGGACGGCAAATGTGGCTCTTTTTTTCGTCAAAGCTTCAAAATATTTACCCAGATTGATGAAAAAGAGGATAAATCCCGCAG
Organism: Chlamydiota bacterium; assembly: GCA_011064725.1. Lineage (NCBI taxonomy): Bacteria > Pseudomonadati > Chlamydiota > Chlamydiota bacterium. The sequence continues at coordinate 6,027 of JAAKFQ010000019.1, forward strand.
TCTCAAAATAATAAAATTCATTATTTGTAACACCCATATAAAATAGGATTAAAATGATCAAGCTATAGAAGTATGCTGTCGAGGTGCCTAAAAAAATGAGGCTGTCCATATTGGGTTTTAGTCTTAAAAGACTTTTCAAGCCAGATAGCAATAACGTTTTAGAAAAAAAGAAAATACCCGTAGCTAAGACAAACGACAATAGATCAAAATGAGGAAAGACAAACCCAAAATACCCAAAAAGAGTTCCCAATATGAGTGGCACTGCAAGAATGAAAACAATAACACTTGTACGTTTTTGCTTTTTTAGATAAACCTCACTTTCATCAAATGTGGCAAGGTGATACCCCATTTCTTGCAGCTTCTTATCTATAGTCTCTAAAGAAATGAGATCTTTATCATGTTCCAAGTGGATCTCTTCTGTAGAAAAATCCACTTTAATTTTTTGAATACCTTCAATGTTTTTAAAAGCTTTTTCAATCTCCAAAACACAGGAATAGCAATGAAGACCTAAAATTTTAAATGTGCTTTTTTCTATATTCATCTTATACTCATAGATAAACCTTTGGAGGGAAAAATGAAAGACATTCTTCTTATTGTGGGCAATGGCAAACTTGCTACATTTTTTTTACATAGCCATGATATCAAAACTCTTTCTTTTGATCAAAAAGAACTCGTGGATGTCAATAGTACAGTTCTATTGCATTGTGGATCAGGAAGACAACTAGATGAAGCTTTGGATTTTTGTAAATCGTATCAAATGCCTATGATCCAAGCATCCACAAGTGTCAATATCCAAGATATTGAAGTGGATTTCCCCCTCGTAGATGCTCCCAATCTTTCCATTCCTATTTTAAGATTTTTGCAAGAACTCAAACATTTGAGCAAAAGTTTTGCATCATCCAATAAGACAATTAAAGAATCGCACCAATCTACAAAAACCTCGCCTCCAAAAACCGCGTTGATGATAGCTGATATTTTACAAGTCCATGAAGATCAAATCATTTCTGTAAGAGAGCCTATCGTACAAGAAGAAGAATTCAATATTCCCAAAGAATATCTCAATTCACATGCCATTCATGAAATCGAGTTTTTTGAAGAAGATGTCTCAATCACATTTAAGACCCAAGTTTTTGGAAAACGCACCTACATTTTAGGCGCAAAAAAACTCCTTGGCATCATTGACAATTTACCTGCGCGTTATATACATATTTCAGAATTGATTGAGAACGGACTGATTTAATCCTCTGCCGTATGCAACAACTAAAGCGAATGTGCAAATGGTGTCAGCAAAGTGTTGAAAACATTAAGACAGCCTAAGAGATTTCTGACTTTTTTCCTGCTAATATCTCTCTAATTTCTCTAGTAGTTTGAGTTGGAGATTTAAAATATCGTGCTGCAGATTTTATTACTATATCTTTAAGGGTTCGATATTCAGGTGAGTTAGGTTTTATCTCTTCCACTTTTTTCTTAAATTCTTCACATGCTTTACCAACGATTTCTTCAGCCTTCAAGATAATTTCCCAAGATTCAAGAGAAACATTCCGCTCTTGTTGTGCTGTTCTTTTTAACGATTCCTCGATATCGTTTCTTACAGACAAAACTCGATTAAAAAATCTCTGTTGTTTTCCCAAAGATAATACCACGATTCCCCCCTAAGTTTTCTTTTTTTGTCCAACAATTCTTTGGTTTTCAATAAGTCCAAAATACAACTTACCTTCATACCCTGTTAAATAACTTACATCGTGATTCAACGTATCTTCCAAAAACATACTTTGTAGATCCCCTTCTTGTTTTTCAAATTTCTCTTCGACATAACTCTCCAACTTACGAGCTAGAGGCTCACTACTTTCATATAAGCCTATCATACCCCCCAATTCTTGAGTACCTAAGAAAAGAAGTCTACAGGGAATTGAATATCCAAACTTTTTTTTAAGTTGCTCTATTAAATCTTTCTCCCGTGATCTGATAGTAACAGGCACTTTCTTGAACCCACTAGACAATAATGTTCCTTCGTGCTCTTCTACAATTTCGAGATCTATGGGTATAATTTCAGGATTATCCGTTCCTAAATCCCTAATCATCACATTTTGCCAATGTAAATCCCCGATATTCAATGCTGTAAGAATTGCATCCATTCTTTGTAATTTTTGTACTAACATTTCTCTCTTGGGTGATTGTTTAAGAGAACGAATATATCGCCCAACTGATCTTGATTGCACATGCTTATCTTTTGAAGGATTTACTAATTCCTCTACCGTCTTCCCATCAACATGTTCCCATATGCTTATTTCTCCCGTACTACCAGATCTCTTCCACCCTTTACTAAGAGGAAATTCATTAACAATTGTATAGGTGGGTAAACGGTGTGGAGGAGATAATTCATCGGCATGAAGTACATTAATCTCATTAAATAAAGAAATAATTGCTTTGTCAACGATTGCACTCCGTGGTTTACAAACACATTTAAACACTCGCCCCTCACCGCTATAAAAACTCACAAAAACAGGCATTTTTCCTTTATTATGTGTTTCATCATTTGAAACAAAATGAATCTGTATACCTGTAATATCTTCAGAAAAGGATATATTAAATTCTTTTAATATCAACTCTTGATTATCTTGAATAAATTTTTTAACTTGTTCAATATAAAGTGCTTTGTTTAATACAGTGTTTAAAATAATCTCTTTATTCACTAAAAAGTCGAGCTTCGTATTTTCAGACGTCAAAAACACATCCATATCTATTTTGTCTATTTTTAAATCCTCATGTCCTAAATCTCCATGATCATCAACAAATTTACGTATTAGCCTTTCAAATTTTTCTCTTACTTTTGCATATTCTTTTGCATATTCTCGATTTGTCTCATTGCTAAGATGTTTTTTAGCTGCATCATGATAAACAAGAAAAAACCGTTCAATCTCGTCAAAACCTCGTGCTAAGCGGGACATCTTTAAGCATGTTGATGGATTCAAAGATGCAAGAACATTTAATTTATCAATTCTTGCATATTGAGATTGGACAATTTGCCAATTAATTTTTTCTACCCCTTGTATGTCCTGCGGTTGCTGATCACTCTTTCCAGAAGATTTATTTGCAAAAATTGCCCAGCTTTCTATATTCGAATTTTCTGGATTAAACTCTCCTTTTGATGTCATTGGCCTACTTCCTCTTTTTTTTACTCACTGATGCCTACCTACACTTATCTAGGAAAAAACATCACATCTTCTTCCTCGCATAACTTTTGGGGTTATATTTGTCAAATACGTTGATATTCTATTCTTTTAGAAAACTTCTTCTATATTTCAATTTTGAATTTTCACATTCGTGTAACGATTACGTTTAGATTTCCTTGCTTAAAAGGCGTTGTAATTCGCCGGACGTAAATAACTCCTGAACTGTGTCACATCCTCCAATAAACTCTTGGTTGATATAAAGTTGCGGAAGTGTTGGCCAATTAGAATACTCTTTAATGGCTTGTCTAAGAACGAGATCTTCTAAACAATCACGCACTTCAAATTTTACACCGATAGCATTGAGAATTTCGACAACTTGGGCAGAATAGCTACACTGGGGAAAACGCCCGTCTCCTTTGATATACAAAAGGATATTAAAATTTTTAATATCGTCTTCGATTTGTGCTTTTTTTGCCAAAATCTCTTCTTGAGAAATTAATTTTTGTTCCATTTTTCACCTTTCTAAACAAAATTTACTGCGTAATGTCTGTTTTTTAACTAGCATTCATTTTAACATTTATATAAAAAAAGCTTAAAGTAAAAAAAAGTATGACTCCCAAGGAAACAAAACTTAAACTCGAGATGCGAAAGCTAAAAATTCTAGAAAAAGATCTAGAAGAAAAATTCATTCTTGGATCTGGAAAAGGCGGGCAAAAAGTCAATAAAACAGCAAGTTGCGTCTACTTGAAACACCATCCGACAAATATAGAGATCAAATGCCAAAAGACGCGCTCCAGAGAGCTCAATCGCTATTATGCACGAAAAGCGCTTGTCGAAAGAATCAAAGAGCTCACACAACAAGAGCTCTCAGAAAAACAAAAGCTTATTTTTAAAATTCGCAAGCAAAAGAAAAAACGCTCAAAAAAAGCCAAAGAAAAAATAAAAACAGAAAAACAAGCGCGCGCTAAAACAAAAAAACAACGGCAAAAACCCGATATTTTGGATTAATTACCAAAAAACCAGTTCCACGTTTGAGATAAGTTGTTCATCCAGCGGTTATAAGTGCGATCATGTAAAAAACAAAATTTTTCACCCTCTTCAGCGACAACCATTAAATAGGTCGGACCATCTAATGTATGATCATAGGAATAATTTTGCGCATCTGGATGCGGTTCTAAAATAATAATCTCATCATGCATATCATTTGAATTGGCAACCTTTCTAGCTTCTGGATTAATTAAAAGGATGGGATAATCTTTTGCACTCACGTAATTGAGCACAGATTTGTAACCTGTGGCTTCTTTAAAGACTAACTGTCCTGGACCTATGGCAATAATCTCAATTTGCGCTTTTTCTTCAGGTGTTAAATGCTGCGCTGCTAAGACTGTAATAAGTGCGCCTTGACTATGAGCATAATGACGAATAAGCCCCTTTTCCCCAACACATCTCAGTAATTCTCTTAAATGGCTCACCAAATATTTGACTTCTTTAGATTCATATCCCAATTTGTGTTGAGAAGATTGAATCATATCTCTTGCAAACCCCTGCGTCTCATTGTAGTAATAATGGATATTTAAATGACCATGGGCTTTAGAGATTTTTTTTACGACATTAATCACATCTTGGTGGGTGTAGTTAATCCCATTAACAAATGAAAGACGTGCTTTATATAAATCGCGAATTCCAATCGTTCCTCTGGTATATGTTTCACTCATACCTTTATTTTGCGAATAACTTCGCAAAAATGCAACTGATTTTACATAGGAAAAGAAATTCCATGTAAACCCTCGCGTCTTTTGCCAGAGTGTGAGCGGTTCTTGGACAGAGGGTTCTTTATACCAGTACACATGTTGAAAATAGGCAATCACACCTCCCTCTTTTTCCACCTTTTCTTTTAATTCCAGAGTAGATTGACGTGCTTTTTCAAAAACTTGGATGAAAAAATCATCCTCATCATAGCGAAGATCACCCCAAGATTGTATTGATGTATGTTCTGTTTTTCCTACTCTTTCCATGCAAGGGATTATAACATATTTTTTGTTTTTTTTCGAGATTGGACTTTTTTTAAAAAAACCTCTATATTGACGTTTTTATGAAGAAATTTTTTGAATTTGAAGAAAGACAAACCAATTTTAAAACAGAAGTCATAGCAGCTCTATCCACTTTTGCCACTATGGCTTACGTGGTTGTGATCAATCCAACTATTTTAAGTGATGCCGGTTTGAACTTTTCTTCCGTTCTTGTAGCCACAATTATTACCATTGTTTTTTCTTGTCTCTTTATGGGGTTATATGCCAATGCGCCCTATGCACTTGCTCCTGGAATGGGTGTGAGCACTTATCTTACCTACTCGATCATCCTCAAACAAGGTTTGGATTGGAAAAGTGCGCTTGGCATTGTCTGCATTGCTGCGATTTTGCTTCTGCTTTTAACGCTTTTTCGCTTGCGCCAAAAAATCCTCAACAATATGCCCCACTGTTTAAATACAGGAATCACTATAGGAATTGGATTGTTTTTGGTCTTTATTGGATTTAAACAAGCAGGAATTTTAGAAATAGGCCCCTCTTTCATCACTTTAAAAGAAGTATGGACCCTATCTTCTGCCTATACTCTTGTTGGAGTCTTTTTATTGCTGATTTTATTACGTCTGCGTTTTAAAAGTGCTTTTATTCTTACCATACTCATTATTTGGATCACGGCACTACTTTTAGGACATTCACATTTTGAAGGTATTGTGGGTAAAATTCCTTCACTTGGGCCCACTTTTTTTGCCCTTGATTTTGGGTTTTTTAAAACCCCCGAGACTTATAAATGGATCTTATCTATTTTTCTTGTGACTTTATTTGATTCCACAGCCTCCCTTTTAACACTTTCAAAACATGCGCACTTATTAGATGAAAAAGGTCGAATAATAAAAGCCTATCAAGCTCTATTGCCCGATTCTACAGGATCCATTTTAGGAAGTTTTTTAGGAACAGGATCTTTAGCTATTCATCTAGAATCTTTAAGCGGCATCCTTGTTGGAGGAAGAACAGGACTTGTGCCCATTATTGTGGGAGGGCTCTTTTCTTTGTGCCTTTTCTTTTACCCGTTAATTTCTTCTATTCCGCACTTTGCAACAGCGCCTATTTTAATAGCAATTGGCCTCATTATGGCAAAACATGTCAAAGAAATTAACTTCAGGGATTTTACAGAAGGTCTGCCCGCTTTGCTCACTTTCTTAGTGATGCCCCTAACTCTAAGCATTTATAACGGCTTTGTCGTAGGATTTATCTCTTACACATTTTTAAAACTCATCACCTTCAGATTTTCTGAAATCGGCTGGGTCTCTTTTAGCCTAAGCGTGATTTTTATTCTGCATTTGTTGATCAGCCACTAGGTCTTCATCACCTTTTGAAAACCTTAAACTGACATTACATACTAAATCCAACTCATAGAAAGGCTGCAAAGAACCATCTACTGCGCATTGATCCTCGCTCAACTCTTATGGAGTTGAACTGCGTCACAATACTTGTAGTTCATCCTTTTCGCTCTTACTCTGAGTCCGATTTATTACGTAATATCAGTTTCACAATTTTCACTTCTTCTTTGGGTTTTCCAGAAGAAGCACCTAAATCTTCAATTTTATTGACCACATCCATCCCCTTCGTCACACGTCCAAAAATAGTATGTTTGTCATTTAACCAAGAAGTTGCCGCTGTAGTAATGAAAAATTGTGATCCATTTGTATGTGGACCTGAATTTGCCATCGCTAAAATTCCAGGAGCACTAAACCTTAATTTATCAGAAAATTCATCTTCAAACGCTTTTTTCCAGATGGATTCCCCCCCTGTGCCATCTCCTTTAGGATCCCCACCTTGAATCATGAAATCTGGAATAATGCGATGAAAGCGCACACCTTCATAATATCCATTTTTTCCATGTGTGATAAAATTTTCTACCGCTTTAGGTGCTTCCTTTGGATAGAGTTCAAATTCAATATCACCTTGCGTGGTTTGCATAACTATAATAGGGTTTACTTCCATCATCGACCTCCTTGATAATTTAAAGAGGGTAACATTTTTTCAATTTTGATGGTAAGATTTTTGTCATGTGTATGCAAATCACGCATCTTTTTTTAGCCTACCCTCTTTTCGAACAGTTAAAGACTCAAGGAAAAAGCATTGATGAATGCGGGCTTTTTTTAGCAGGCGTTTTATTTCCAGACATTCAATATATTGCCCCTGTGTCTAGAGAACAAACGCATCTAATTTCCAATGAGATCCATAAAAACCACTTTCCTCAACTCTACCAAGATATTTTGTGCGATCTAGAGAAAAAAGACTTTTTTAAAGCAGGTATGAAATTTCACGCGTTTTGTGATCGCATGCGAGTGGAAGTGATCTGTGCAAATCGTACTTATGAAACACTCTCTTCTGCCCCCTGGATCCCTTTAAAACAAAAACTCTCTGTTTTAGATAATTGTCTCAAATTGGTAGAAGATATATATGCTTTTGAAAAGCTCTCCATTGATGCTTATACAGAAATGACTTTTTGTGTTTTGTATGCTGTGCAATCTGTTTTGTTCAAGCAAGAGATGCTCTCGCAATTTAATCTTGATGAAGCCACGCTCAATCAATGGTATCAGGTGACGTGTGAGTATGTCGCCAACTTTGGTCCTCTTGCTAGGCAGCATTTTTGCGACATGCTAGGCAAAGAAAACGAAGGCTGGTTACTCAATATGTGTATCGATATGTTTAAAACATCCGATGCTTTGGATTATTTCGAAAAACTCAACGTTTCTTTTGAACAATGGAATCAAACCCAATTTGATCTTCCACAACCCTTGCAACCCTTTTCATCAGCAGAGCTTAGAATTTAATAACTTATCTAATCGTTTATCAGCCACATTTAGAGATTTAGCGACTCGATCGATGTTTTTCCACGGATCATTTTTAAGGTGTCTTTGCACATTTTTTATATTAAAACTTTGTGCATTGAGCTTGGCGCTGAGCTCCTTCCAAGAAAGTGGCATTGCAATAGGCGCTCCTGGCAAGGGTCTGACGGCAAAAGGAGCCACCCCTGTTTGAGCATACCCATTTCTCAAATAATCGATGAACACTTTGCTTCGTCTTTTATTTTTTCGAGGTTCGATGGTATAGAGTTTAGGTTTTTTCTTAGCAAGATATTTGGCAACATCTCTTGCAAAATGGCGCACATCGGTAAAATTCCACTCTCTTTTGATAGGAACCACAACATGCAATCCCTTCGATCCTGTGGTCATGACAAATGCACTTAATTTCAATTCTTTTTCCAAAATATCGCGCAAATCTTTTGCTCCTTGAACAACTAAGCCAAAATTGGCACCGCTTGGATCTAAATCAAAAATCATGCGATCTGGCACATTGGGCATATCATCTTGAGATAACCACATGTGTGGTGTGATACAAGCCTGATTGGCCAAATAGGTCAGTGTGGCTTTATTGTTACACACTAACATATGAATATTTCCTCCTTTTTCTCGTTTGATAGATTTTGTATCAATCCATTTAGGGAAATAGTCAGAAACGTTTTTTTGCATAAAAGACTCTTTGTTGATTCCATTGGGATAGCGCTGCATCATAATCGGCCGATGTCGCATGCATTTTAACATGTAGGGCGCAATTTTTTGATAATAGGCAATCAAATCCCCCTTCGTGATGCGATCCTTGGGAAATAAAATCTTATCCTCATTGGTCAGCTCCACATCTTTGCCGCTTATTTTTACATGTCTTGATTGTTTCATTTTGCTCTCTCCCTTTTTACACTTTTTGCAGATTTATCCGATCTTAGCCCCAAAAAACTTGGATGGCGCAACTTGCCACCAGGTGTCCATTCCGTAAATTCCACTTGAGCCACAACAGAAGGCGAAACCCAGTGGATGTTTCTTTCATGGATTTTTTGGTTTTTGAATGGATTTGAATCTCTTTCTAATCTTTTTAGTCTTGAACCTAAACGAGATAAAAGTTCTGTGTTGTATCCCGTGCCCACTTTCCCTGCATATTTTAAATACCCCTTGTCATAATATCCCATCAAAAGTGCACCAAATCCTACCCTTGAACCTTGAGGTTTTGTAAAACCGCAGATGACAAGCTCTTGCTGATTGGAACATTTGAATTTCAGCCAATCAGTTGTTCTTCGAGATTTGTAGGTACTATCTGCTCTTTTGGCAATAATGCCTTCCCATCCCTGTTTTTGCGCTGTTTTAAAATAGCTTTCTCCCATCCCGACTCTATGCGCTGTATATTTTACTAAATTGTTAAAGCGTAAACTCTTCTTTAACAATTTTTTACGTTCAATTAAAGGGAGTTTTTTCACATCATATCCATTCACATAAAGAAGATCGAAAACAAAATATTTCACAGGAACTTTTCTTTTTACATTTTCCACGGATTTGACGTGCATGCGTCTTTGCAAAGCAGAAAAACTAGACTCCTTACTTGTTATGGCACAAATTTCCCCATCAATGACAAAATTGCGCTTGCCCATTTTCTTTAACGCCTGAACAATCTCTGGATACTGAGCATTTAAAACATTGCGATTACGTGAGTAGAGCTTGATGCTGCCTTCTTTGCAAACCGCCAAGCAGCGAATACCATCAAATTTCTTCTCATAAATCCATTTGGAATCTGAAAAACGTTTTTTTGTCAGCGTGGCGAGCTCAAGTGAAACAAACTCAGCACTTTTTTTTAGGTGTGCTTTTTCGTGCATCTTTCCTTTCCATGATTTTTTTATCGTTCATTTTGATTAAAAGCCAATTCTTATCTCTCATACGCACAAGTGCATAGCCACCACAAAAGCGCTTGCCCTCGAGCCATAATTCAACTCTTCCTTCTTTCAGACAGGTTCGAAGCGATCGATTTTTAAGATTTTGGTATTTTCCTATGTCCCACATTTGAACAGTGCCAGCGCCATATTCTCCTTTGGGGATTTTGCCTTCAAACTTGGCGTACGCTAGTGGATGATCTTCTGTTTGAACAGCTAAGCGTTTATCACGTGTGGATTTAGATAGTCCTTTGGGAACAGCCCAAGATTTCAAGCTTTTCCCTACTTCAATACGAAAATCATAGTGCAGACTTCTGGCTTTATGCTTTTGTATCACAAAGAGGTTCTTTGCCTTAGAAGCAGCTGGTAAGGGTTTAGGCTCTTTGGTTTTATCGAATTGACGTTTTTTCTTATATTCTCTAAGAGACATGGCTTCCCCCTTTGTCTTATAAGTATCAAATTTTAGAGGGAAAAGCAAGGGAGCGTTATACTCCCTTGACTGTTAAAATCCTAAATAGAATCCAAAGATCCAACCTTGATAGGTCAAGTCTCCTGGAATCATATTAAAAACTGGTTGCAGTGAGAATTGAACCATTCGGCCTTGATCGAAATAGATGGCATTTTCCCAACCTAGTCGGAATCTTAAATGCACGTCTGACTTTTCGAACCAATGGCGGAATTCCAACCCCAAAAGTGCATTTAACACGAATCGTGTGATGCGATAATGATTGACAAGTCTTTCTTGTGTTGTATCATTTTTTATAAATTCGTTGGTTGTTTTGAAAACTCCATAAAACATGCTAGCATCAATTTCTGCAATCGGTCCAATTTTTCTAAATAATTGCCAAAAACTGTGGAGTGCAAATTTGGGTCCAATCCCCCAAAAATGCATGCGACTACCAAACTCATCCGTATCTGCAGGATTTAATTGTTGATCTAAGAATAGATACTTAATCGTATATCCTTGTCGCATCCACATTGCTTCTAAACCAGCCGCAGCTTTAATAAATAGGCGCGTCCCTACAACAAAAAGTTTTGCTAAATTTAAATCAATTTGATGAACTTGTGTTTTTATATGACCATTTGCAGAAAAAAAGGTTTGACCTATAGGAACTGCTCCCACATTAAATAATGGAATAAGTGTCGTATCGCTTTGTTTTTCTATGCTGCGATCTCCTTTTCCATAAAAATAATACCAATTGGCATTGACTTCGATATCATCATGACCTGTGATATAACCAAGGCCTGCTCTAAATCCAAGATTCCAATCAAAATCTGGATTTATTGCTTTTAAATCTTCAAAAGCACTTGTATCATCCTTTTCTAAAACAAATGCAAGATTTTCTTCCTGCATTTTTAAAACTTTAACATCACCACGAATAAAAAATCCGTGATTCTCACGCTTCTGTGATGTGCCATTAGAGGTTGAACCTCCTTTCATCCATGCATTATTATTATCATTGATTCCAGCCAATACAAAACAGCTAAAAGACATCAATAATAGCATCTTTTTTATCATCATCGCCTCCTGAAAGACTTTTCTTTCGGAGTTAACATAAAAAGAAAACTATATCAACATTAAACTGATGTTTCGAGCTTTTGGCCTAACACAAGCTCAAAGCGTTGTTTTAAAAGCGGATTTTCTTCAATAAACTTGAAAAAAGTAGGATCTTGCAAAAAGTAATTCTTTCCATAATATTTCATCGAATCAAAAATCACTTCTTTGCCTTTGATATGCTCATGTTTTTCCTTCATCCAGTCTACCGCTTCTGAAATGGTATGTGCGATCTTATCAGAAAACCCAAAGACAAAAGGATGGATATAATCTAAACACTCATGGCCAGACACTGTTGCAGAAGATCTGTTGTAGTGCGATTCTTTTGGTGCTAAAGTCACCACAGGTTTTGCTAAGAGCTTTGCTACGCACATTTCGATACCGACGCCAAGTCCTCTGCGATCGCGTGCATCGACAAAGACACAATCACTGACAAACACTTGCATCAAATCTCTTCCTAAAGCACCTTCTGGATCTTTTACGACATCTCCTGGAGCTTCTATAGGATTGAGTAATTGTACATTTACAGGTGCAAAACAGGATTGAATTTCTGCAATTTCTTGATCACCCCAAAATGTTTCATTTGGTTCTTCATGTCCTTTTTGAATTTTACCCGCTAAATAAATGGCAAATGTTTCCATGACGCTACCCCCCTAAAAAGACTTATATCTACATTCCAAAGCAATACTCTTATATCAAAACTTGCATTAAATCTCAACGAAATACTGATGTGTTTTTTCATCTTTTCATCTATGCTTCTTCTAATGAAAAAATATGTTCTACAAAGTTTTGCGGCCTTCCTTTTGATTACAGCAGTCTTTGTTGGAAAACACATTAATAAGGAGAAATTTATGGACTTACCTAAAATTACAACTGATGATATTTGTGATTTAAGTTTAATCTACAAAGAAGACCTTTCTTATTCATATTCATTACCTGAAAATATTCTTATCAGTTTTTTGCATGGAAAGGCTTTTGATTATCCTAATTTTTATACACATGATGAATTGGAAAAACTCAAAGCAGATATCAATGATCTTTTTCATGAGATCATGTCTAAAAATCCAGTTAAAAATAATATAGCTATCATTTCTGCAGGATCTCCTGGCTCAGGAAAAACAACTCTTTTATGGCAGAAATTACAAGAAGAAACTCAAGCTGGTTATAACTACGCCCATGTATCTCCTGACGAGGTTTGCTTAAAAGGTCAAAAGAGAACATATGTCGCTGATATAGAAGCAGGAGATCGTTCCAAGGAAGCTCGAGAACAGGCTTACACAAAATGGAGACCTGGTTCCAATGCAGCAACGCATTTGCTTTTAGCAAATTTAATTAGAAAAAAATATGCTTTTTATTTCGAGACAACCTGCTCAAGTCCGCAAACTTGTAAATTCTTTGAATTTTTAAAAAAACAAGGGTATCGAATTAAAATCCTTCACGTGATTGCTTCAGATAAAGTACGTTGGGACTCCATTCAAGAACGCGACAAGACATTTATCCAAACCACGGAACAAGACATTCGAGAAAAAGGCTTGTTGGTTCCTCAACGAATTAATGACACTTTTTTAAAGTATGTTGATGAAATTGAATTTTACTATCGTAAAGAAGTTTCTCAGGATGCCCTCTTAGCTGCTCGTTGGATTAAAAATGATGACACATTTGAATCATTAGGAACACTTAAAGTTATCAATTCCGAGGCTTATGAAAACGTTAAAGCGACCCACAATATAGCAATCGAAATCCTTGATAAACCTGAGCTTAAATGGGAAGCGACAATTGAATCTGTTTCTTCTATATTGTAAAGAAGGTTGGGTTGTTAACGACTTTAAAATCACGGAATGAAAGATTCTTTTTTTGCGCTAACATTATGCCCCGAATATCATTAGACCCAGTCCTAAAAAAAGGCAATTATATGTACACCAAATATCACTTCTAGCGAAAGATATTTTTAATGAGTGGGATTCTCTTTTGTTTTCCCTGTTAGAATATCTTGTAATTGTTCACAAAATCTATATGGTGAGGTAAATTCTCTTTCAGCAGAATTAATAGTCATTTTAACGAGATTTGAAAATTTCTCTTCGTCCTGGTAAGTCTCTGTTAACTCTTTTTCAAAAAATAATAAAGCTCGACGTGCAAGTCTATCTGCGCGTATTGTGGCACTGTCTTTATCAAGAAGGCATTTGTTCGCCACTCGTTGTGCTGTTTGTATAAATTGTTTTTTAATTTCCGCTTTTTTTGCTTCAGAAGCATTATGAAATGCACTAGATTCAGTTAAAGAAACGTATGGCATTTTTATTTTCTAGATCCTTCTTCTTTTTCAGCTTGTTTTTTGCGTAGTTTATTTAATTCTTCATGACGTAATTTCAAAAGCTTATCCTTTTTCATGAGTTATACAACCTCTTTCTATAACTCACAATTATTCTGCTTCGTGATTTATAGTTCAAATATTTTTTTTTATAAACCCTCATAAATAAACAGGTTAGACAAGAAAGTTTCGGAAGAGGAGCTACCAATTCGTACCATATCGCTCATACCGGTGAAGATTAAAATCTCTATTGAGCAAATTATCCCCTTTATCAAAAGTTAGTACCTAAGATTAGGGAATTGAAAACCTTAGGAATGACAAATATTGAAATTTCTATAAAACTCAAAATCAGCAAAACAACGGTTAGGAAAGGATTAAATGTCTATTTCTTATAGCGTTTCTCTTTATGTTCTTCTGAAATCAAGTTAAATAGATAGAGAATTCATTACTACTAAGATTGTTTAACTATTAACTATTTAGTTGAATTACAAATAGTTTTTTAATTCTTTTCGAAAAGGTGATTTAAAATGAATTAAAAACATTCTAAGAATATCTTGATAAAAATAAAAAGTATGTTGAAGTATTCTTTCCAGGTCATTTACATCTCCACTTAACAATATTTCCAAAATATCATCTTCTCCAACCGAAATAAATGTATCTAGCCCATGACGTAATGTTAAATGAGAATTAGAACTATACAATCTATAAAAGCTTTCATATTCAACTTTTAAAGATTCTGAGCGATATTTTTTTATTCTATTGAATTCATCAATTTTTTCTGCCCTATTATAGGCTTTTTGAAAACTTATACTTTCGGGATATTTTTTTTTGATTGTATTAATAATCTTATCAAAAGATTTTATCTTTTTATTAAGATGTTTTTCAGAAAGATTTTTTAGCATTGGAACACAAAGTCTGCGTTTTTTTAACTCTAGCATCCTTTCTAACATCTTTTTTTCCTCATTATAACTCTCGAGTAAATATCCATAGACTCCATCTAATCCCTTAGAAGCAAATAATGATTTTGCGTTTATGCGATTTTCTATCAACGACCGCATGAGAACGAAACAACTATGTGTCCTTGATTGTTTGCAAAGCTCATAAATGCCCTCTGTATAATTATGTGCTGCACTCATCATTAACAAAAAAAGTTTTTTTCGAATTCTTATCTTCTTCCTATCAATTTTTGAATTTTCAAGACAATCTGCACCAAAGTTAACAATTTTACATAATTGATCTAGAGCCTTTGATTGCTCATCTGTTAAGTTTAATAAATTCACACAATCTCCTTATTTTTTCTTTTTATAGAACTTTGCAAATCAGAAGCTTTCCAACGACAGCCTTTTAAAGAATCATATTTTGCACAGTTCTCATTTGTCATGAGGCCTTTCTTATTCTTTTGACGAATTCGAAACATAATATCCGATTTTCTTCCCATTTTCGATATGTTTGATAGGTGAGAAAGTATGACCTTCCCTCTATATATAATGAAGCAAGTCAATAGAATTTTAATTTTTATAGGTCTCTTTATTTAATATTCTACGAATAGTTGAGTTATGAGCTCCTCGTTCCTTTGCAATATCAGATATACTTTTTGTTGGTGGTTCATTTCGAATGGAAATAATGTCTTTTTCAGAGAACTTTGCACTCCCATTCCGTGAACCTTTTGCCTGCCTGCCCTTTCTAATCATATCTTTGGAATTTTGTGCTCTCGATGCCACAAAAAGGTGACCAACATTTACACAAGCTCTATTATCACAATGATGACATACACACTTTCCTTCTGGGATTGGTTCTCCAAATACCTGTTCCCATACCACTCTATGTGCTGAATAAACCTTCCCTTGAAGCTTAAATTTTGGATATCCTTTTGATGTTGTTCCTGTCCAAATCAAACATTCTCCTTGTTTCTTTGTGTTTTTTTCAAAAACATCATCAAAATCTCTATACTTCTTGGAACAACCACAACTATTAACGTTTCCAGAATTAAGATATCCTTTATGCAACTCTATTTCATTACCACAATCACAAATAACCAAGAAATAACGTTTACTGTTTTTAGAATAAAGGTATTCTTTTACCGTAAGTTTCCCACATCTCTTATTTAACATAATTAAATCATCTCTTCTGTTCATTTCATAACTCCCAATAAATTTTCTAATTTTTCATTCAATTCAAAAAGCTTTTTTTCATTATCCAAATCCATAAAAACCTCCTATTTTTGTAACCACCATGCAATGGCTGCTTAAACATAAAACAAAGGATACCCCCTCTCACCAAAAAGTCAAGCAAAAAATTTTGTTTATGGAAGCGTAAACAGTGAAAATAGTGAGGGTACCCTTAATTGATATTGAGGATGGAAAAGTAATCGGAATAATAATTAGAGCGGAAAAAGTCCAATCAGAATTACAAAATCTTTTAAGTTTTATAAAAGCAGGTAACTTTTCCAAAGTGGTATCAGACGCGATCAGCGATGCAGAAAATAGACAGGACAAATTAAAATCAGAAATGCAAGCTTTGGTATTTCAGAAAAAAGGAGCTTTCAAGTCCCCTCCTAAAGAATGGATAAATCACAGACTAGAAAATTTTTATAAAACTTTAAACAAAAACACCAAGTCTTCAGCCTTAGCATTAAAAGAATTATTAGGCACTATCGAAATGGAACCTATACAAAATGATCCTGTTATCGAAAATGGCCACATTACCTGGCTCATTCCAACCTTGAAACCCTTGCATTATTAGATCAAGAGAACAAAGATACAAATTGCTTAGCAAAACGGAAGAGGAGGGATTCGAACCCCCGGACGGTTGCCCGTCATCTGTTTTCAAGACAGGTGCATTCGGCCGCTCTGCCACTCTTCCAAGGCATCAGTGTACAAAATTTATGCGACTTATTCAAGAACTTGATTTGTGAGAAACTGGGTAAAATTGCGGAAATAAATATTAGCCAATTTAGAAATTATCTCCTTAGTTTCATGGTTTGCCAGAATTGGCAAATCTTATGTCATATACCTTTATATCAAAGACTTTCACCAAAAATCAAGCAACTAAAAGCGCTTGGGATGTCAAATGATGATATCGCAACCAAGCTCAAAATCAGTCGAAAAACTGTTAATAAAAGTTGTTCCCTTCTTTTAAAGAAACTAGAAAAATTTATTAAAATGTTATATCATTTAATTTATTCATAAAAATAGTCCTGGGATCTTATATGGGAATATTAAAAAAATCACACACACTATCTCTATCTGTTTTATTAATGGTTACTTTTATAGATTTTATGGGTATGGGATTAATTTATCCTATTTTTTCTAAACTATTCTTTGACACCTCTATTCCCTTCTTTTCTTCAGAAACAAGCAGTGAAATAAGAGGGATTTGGCTTGGAGTTTTATTTGCTTTGATGCCTTTTATTCAATTTTTCTCTCTTCCTATTTGGGGCGCAATTTCAGATAAAAAAGGAAGAAAAAAACCCCTGCTACAAAGTCTTTCTTTTTCTTCATTAGGTCATTTTATTTCCATTTTTGGAATAATATTCAATAGCATATGGATATTAGTTATTTCTAGAATCATCTTGGGAATAGGTGCTGGTAATATTTCCATTGTACAAGCATCTATTGCTAACATTAGCACTAATGAACAAAAAGCTAAAAATTTTGGTCTTTATGCTATGGCAATAGGAGCGGGTTTTACTTTTGGGCCTTTTATTGGTGGAGGACTTTCAATTTATAGTTTTAGTTTTCCTTTTTCTTTTTCTTGTATATTAACATTAATCAATATAGTTTTAGCAGCTCTCTTTTTCAAAGAACCCCTACATACATTATATGAAAAAGCAGTTAGTTTTTCAGTAGGACTAAAAAATCTCAAGAAAGCATTTACGACTAAAGCAATTAGAACGTTTTTCCTTTGCTCTTTTCTAGTTAGTTTCGCTTGGACTTACTTTATGGACTTTTCTCCTGTTTACTTAATTAAAACGTTTCAATTTTCATCAGCACAAGTGGGTCTTTTTTATGGTGCAATCGGAGGGTTTTATGCTTTAAGTGCAGGTTTATTAATACGTCCTTTGTTATCTCGATATAAAACTCAACTCCTCTTTTGGGCCAGTAGTTTCTTGGGAGGATTATGTATTTTATCCATCCCTTATTACCCTTCTTATTATTGGTTAATCCCTTTTGTTATTATTTATAGTTACATTATTGCTTTTTTAAATCCCACTATAACAACAATAATATCTAACAATGCTTCTTCAGATATGCAAGGAGAAGCTCTTGGTCTTTTGGGATCTGTAAATACAGCTGCTTATGCAATAAGCGCTCTTATTGCTGGAGTGTTTGTCGGAATGAATCCGGTTTTTTCCATGTACATTGGAGGAAGTGTGATGTTAATCGCATCTTTTATAGTCCTAGGTGTTTTTAAGAAAAAGTTATTCTCATAAAAATTCAGAAATATATTCTTCTAGAGCTGGACGCATATGAAAAGTCCCAAGCAACTGCAAATACTCGTCCCAAGCTCTCAACCTATTCTTAGTTGACCCGTTAACCAACTTTGCGACTAAATACATAGGTATATCCTTACACTTAATAAATAATTAGTAATGAAATTATTGTCCTCCTATAAACCCTTAAAATCAAGGAGAATCCCCCATTAAACAGCAATCTTTTTCTCTATTTTTTCAAAAAAAATACGTAGTATAATACTCAAATGGTTTTGGGTTTTGATTATTTTTTTATTCAAATCTTTTTTCTAACCTATTATTTCTCAATTACATCTAATAAATCTAGAATATTGGCCTTATTACAAATTCGTTTTATTATTCTTTCATTCATTTAAAATTCTTTCTAAAAATTTGCAAAATAATATTCGTTTGTAATTTTGAAACCCAAAGCATGGTAGCACCTAAGAGCCGGAATATTATCATAATCAGTAAAAATAACAGCATTTTTGGCATTTTCTTGTTTCTGAAAATATCGAATCAAATAAGAACATACAGCTTTAGCAAATCCCCTCCTTCGATAATCTAGATGTGTGGAAACTCCCAAAATTTGAAAAGCTTTATAAACCATTCCATTACTAACAGCAGAACATACAATTTTATTATCAATTTCTAAGCAATATTTAATCTGGCTTAGACGAATTTTATTTCTTTCTTCTTCTGTAATAGGATCATCTTTAGATTGATGATGAAAATATCTATGGAGAATCACTACTTGATCGATGTCTTTTTCTTCAACTGTTCTAATTTTTCCCTCTTTAGAATCAAAAAAATGAAAATTCTCCAAATCTAACTCCATGAAAACATGTTTAAAATCAGTTTTAGATTTATATCCTAACTTTAATAATTCTAAGTAAGCATCTCTTGCACAATCTGCTATGCCAAGAAAAGTTTTAATTTCATGATTTTTTGTCATTAAATGAGCAAATTCTTTCGAAACTTCAGAATATTCAGTAAACAAAGAAAATGACTGAAATATGGGAAAGTAAGCAGCGATTCCAACTATTTCATTTTCCCTTTTTGCAACATAATATTCTGATGGAAACTCTTTATCTTTTAAATTTGCAATGAGAAAAAGGGAATATATTTCATATGGCAAAAGATAATTTATTATTGCATCTCTTTCTATGGATAGATTCGCTTTTTTTATCTGAAAAGATATAGGTTTTGATGGTAATGCTTTTTTCTCAATTACTT
>JAAKFQ010000020.1 GCA_011064725.1 Chlamydiota bacterium
TGGTGAGCTTAGCAAGCGAAAATAACAAAGCTCTAGTAAGTTTGACGAACTTAGCAAGCGAAAATAACGAAGCTCTAGAAGCTTTGCACACCTTAGCAAGAGGAAATCGCGAAGGAGCTCTAGTACATTTGGCGATCTTAGCAAAAAGAAATCAAGGAGCTCTAGAACTTTTGACGAACTTAGCAAGAGGAAATCGCGAAGGAGCTCTAGAACTTTTGACGAACTTAGCAAGCGAAAATCGCGAAGCTCTAATATATTTGGTGAGCTTAGCAAGCGAAAATAACAAAGCTCTAACATATTTGACGAACTTAGCAAGCGAAAATCGCGAAGCTCTAGCATATTTGACGAGCTTAGCAAGAGGAAATCACGCAGGAGCTCTAGAAGTTTTGGAGACCTTAGCAAGCGAAAAATAAAGAATGAGCTCATCCTCATTGCAGGCAGAGAACATGAATCTACCCAAATCACTAACAATCAAGAATACACACTCGATGATATTAAGGTGGTATGCGCATTAAAATAGATCTTGAAAATTATTAAATCTTGTTTTATAATTGCCTTTTAAATGAATTAAAAAAATAGAGGTAATTAATGTCTTCAATATTTTCTTTAACACCTGTTTACACTCAGCCAAAAGTTAGTGCATCTTTTATAACAAGGGGCTTTTATCAGTTGAATAACCTGTGTCAATTTTTGATATCTAATACTTGCTTATCTTCCAATCATGAAGTTAAGTATCCAATATAATTTAAAGGAAATCAATGTATCAAAGTTGAAAAAAAAACATCTGGGTTAGCAAGAACAGCACATGCGTTATTTGTCCTTGGGATTCTTGCAGGAGGCTTTAAGAATATAAAACTTACAGCATCAATTTTGGCAGGTCTGATCATTGGAAAGGGAATCGGTAATCTATTTAGAGATTATGGATTTGATGATACAAATGCTGGGACTCAATTTGCAATGGCTAAGTATTATGCTGATAAATTGTGGTACATGCGATCAGATCGGGTCGATATGGCACAAGCCATTGAGTGGTATAAAAAAGCCGCTTTGCAAGATCATGCACAAGCTCTAGCAGCTTTGGAGAAATTAGCTGGAGACGATTCGCCCAGATATTCAACTTTTGTTAGCTGAAAGGTGTGAGCGTTTGGGCAAGGACTCAGAAGCTCTAGTATTATCAAAGAGCCTCTGGAAATGGAATGGGAGCTGCTACATTTAGGTTAGGTATGTGTTATGAATTGGAACACTTAATACGCAGTCCACAACCCGTCCCAGGAGCTGTGGAGCTTTATGTAAAAGCTTTTCAACAAGATTACAGAACTGATGGTTCAGGTACTAAAGACTTCGATGTATTACAAAGGGTAAAGAACTTGATTGATGATTCAACAAAAAAAGAAGAAGTTTATGCAACTTTGAATACTTTATTCTCTGGAAGAGATAGAAAAGGCGAGGAAATAGATACTAATTATCAGCAAACTACCGAGAATTTTATAAGAGTTTTACAAAGGCTTTTTGCAGAAAGCGATGAAGTTTATCATTTCTTGGGCGCCATACTTTTAGATCTTGATTAAATATAAAGCTTTCAATGATAATATCTGTTTTAAGGTAAGGATCCTTCAAACTGTAATAGCTGCCAGCGTTTGTAGCTTTTGCCAGCTTTGCCCTTGCTATTCTTGTAGACAAGAGGTTTATTTTTCAAAAAGGCATTTTTTAAATCATTCACCGTTTTGATATTGTAGAGAAAATCTTGTGCTAAATTTTCTGTCACATGGCCTACGCCAGATGAATAGCCCCGAGATTGGATAATTCTTAAAGGCTCTACCGATGAAATCACCATCACATGCCCTGGAATAAAAATCACATCGCCTTTTTTTACGGGAGTTGCTTGATTGACGCGGTTGAGTTGGTAGAACGCCGTTGTTGTATTTTTTGCAAAATAGGGCAGGCGAGCACATCTTGCAGCTAAGTAGATGAGCGTGGAACAATCAAGACCTGATTTGACAGGTGTTTTAAATGTGCGGTCATAAACGTGTGTGACTTTTTCTTTCGTTTTGAGTGTTTTTTTATTAAAGCCGCTTTTTTGAAAGGTAGTGATGCTAGATCCTCCCAAAACGTAAGGAATAAAACCATCTTTTGGATGCGCCCATAGCTTGATGAGTTGATGAAAAATTTCTAGCTGCTTTTTGCGATCGTTTTTGGGGGAGATAAGAGCAATGGATTTAGGGATAATGGCGACCGAAAAGCCTTTTTTTGTAGAATCGATCACGTAGCATAGGTAGTTTGTTTTAAACTCTTTTGCAATGATGAGATGTGTAGCTGCAGAAAGTGTGAGTTTTGTCTCTTTGAGTGTATAGGGTTGTCTGAGGCATAGGGTGGGGCGTTTTGTATCTTGTGTAAGCATATGATCGATGTCGGGTAGAAAAGCAAGGGCATTTTGCGAAAGTTCATCTAAAAACAAAAGATCTGTTTTTTTCATCCAGCCTTGCAAATTGAAAGGTTTTTGATGCGGCGCTTTTTGGATAAGAAGATGGGGAATTTCAATGAAAACTTCGTGCGCGTTTTCTTTTTTAACGATGACAATTTGTTGGAAAAGTACTTGGTGGGCGCGGTCCCATTTGGACTGTTGTGAAGTACTGCAAGGCAGGTTTTGATAGCGTTGAGTGACGTATTTTTGACTTTGTGCGATAGGAGATGTTCCAAGTACATCGGAAAAGGGAACGATGACAATAGCAAGTTTTGGTTTTGCTTGTACTATTTGGGTATCATCTGTGCTAACTCTTTTAGAACAGCTTGTGAAAATCAGAAAAAATGATAGAATAAAGACAAGTTTTTTCATAGGAGCAAAAATGTTTTTTCAAAAAGTAGCACACCTTGTCATTATTTGCCTATTGTTCTTTAATCCTTTCTTTGCTTCGTTAGAAGCGTTTCAAATTATAAAAAAACCTGTTCCTTTTTCTGAAAAACGCAAGCAATTGACACTGGACTATCAAAAAGAGCACTACTTGATCAAAAACCCCACTATTTACATCGAGCCCAAAATGATTATAGTGCACTGGACAGCTCTCGATTCTTTTGAAAAGAGTTATCGGTCAATGGTGCAAGAAGAACTGCATTCTTCTAGAAAAGATCTTGCAAGTTCTCAATTGGGAGTTTCTTCTCACTATCTTGTCGATCGTGATGGTACAGTGTACCTGCTTGTGGATGATAACATCATGGCCAGGCACTGCATTGGCCTTAATCATTGCGCGGTTGGCATTGAAAATGTAGGTGGAGAAAAAGGAATGGAAAATCTCACGAAAGAACAGATGATTTCTAATTGCAAACTTATCTGCTATTTGAAAAAGAAATACTCGAAAATTGAGTATTTAATTGGGCATTTTGAATATTTGGACTTTGAAAACACGCCATTGTTTAGAGAAAAAACAAAAAGCTATCGTACACAAAAACAAGATCCGGGTACAAAATTTATGTTTGAAATCAGGCAAAAGTTAAAACCGCTGAATTTGAAAGCAAGACCTTAGATGTTGTAAATATCCTCTCTTTTGTGTACAAATGAGAAAAAAGGAGTTTTGTATGAGTGAAGATGCTGACATTGGTTTAATCGGCCTTGCTGTCATGGGTCAAAATTTAGTGCTCAACATGCACGATAAAGGATATCGCGTGGTTGCGTTTAACCGCACGGTGGAAAAAGTCGATGCCTTTTTAGCTGATGCGGCAAAAGGAACCAATGTAATCGGCGCGCATTCTATTGAAGAATTTATCAAAACACTCAAGCGTCCAAGAAAAGTCATGCTCATGGTCAAAGCAGGAGAGCCTGTCGATCATTTTATTGAGCTTCTTGAGCCCCATTTGGAAAAAGGGGATATCATCATTGATGGAGGCAATAGTAATTATCAAGATACCAATCGTCGCGTACAAAGTTTAAAAGAAAAAGGCATTTTGTTTGTCGGCATGGGAATTTCTGGTGGTGAAGAGGGAGCTAGACATGGACCTTCTATTATGCCAGGTGGCAATGTAGATGCATGGCCAGAAATTAAAGATATTTTTCAAGCCATTAGCGCGAAAGTTGGCGATGATGAACCCTGTTGTGAATGGGTAGGAGAAAATGGCGCTGGCCACTATGTCAAAATGGTGCACAATGGCATTGAATATGGCGATATGCAAATCATTTCAGAAGGCTATAAGATTTTGCGTGAAGCTTTGCGATTGAGTTTAGAAGATATGAGTCAGATTTTTAATACATGGGACACTGGAAAACTCAATTCCTATTTGATTGAAATTACAGGGCAAATCTTTTTGAAAAAAGATGAAGATGGTGCGCCTCTTTTAGATAAGATTTTGGATGTCGCAGGACAAAAAGGCACGGGGAAATGGACTGGCATCTCTGCGCTCGATTTAGATATTCCTGTGACACTCATTACAGAAGCTGTTTATGCACGTCTTGTGAGTGGTTTGAGGGAACAGAGAGAAAAGCTCTCAGAGGCGTTTAAAACCACACAAACCTCTGCAGAGAAGGCAGAAGAAATAGAATTAGAGGCCGAAGGAAAAGCGGAAGCCATTGATAATGTACGAGACGCACTTTTTTCAGCAAAAATCATTTCTTACACGCAAGGATTTATGCTCATTCATAAAGCAAGCGAAACGTTTAACTGGAATATCGATAAAGCCAATGTTGCTAGACTATGGAGAGGTGGTTGTATTATTCGTTCAACACTTTTAGAAAATATTAGCGAAGCGTTTTCAAAAAAACCTCATTTAGACAATCTATTGCTTGATGAATTTTTCTCTCAAAATATGGAAGAAAACGAAGAAGGTTTAAGAGACAGTATCACTTTGGGAATGGTGCACAAAATCCCAATGCCCGCCATGATGTCAGCGCTAAGCTTTTTTGATGCCATATGCCGCATGCATTTGCAGACCAATTTGGTTCAGGCGCAAAGAGATTTTTTTGGTGCGCACACTTATGAGCGCATAGATAAGCCAAGAGGAGAGTTTTTCCACACCAACTGGACAGGGGCTGGTGGCGATGTGAGCTCCGGCAGCTATAGCGTTTGATTTTTGATACCGAATATAAAAATTCAATGGCAAATGGATCTTCATCTTTTCAACCAAAAAGTCGTTTTCAATCTTGCTAACCAGGGCTGTCTAAGCAGCCCCACCTTATGGTTAGCGGCGATTTCCAAACTTCCTTCTGGATTGAAAATCTAGAATCCCATTTGCCATTGAATTTTTATATTCGGTATCCCTTTCTATAACTATACAAAAATTTTGAGCCCGATTCATACGTTTAATTTTTACAAGTGATATAGTGACGACAATTAGGAAAAATTTTATACTAGAGCCTCTATGAAACAAGTACCCCTTGAACAAATTCGCAACTTTTCCATCATTGCTCATATTGACCATGGCAAGTCCACCATTGCCGATCGGCTTTTGGAATTTACTGGGACCATTGAAAAGAGAGAAATGAAAGAGCAAGTGCTCGATGATTTAGAGCTTGAGCGTGAAAAAGGCATTACCATCAAAGCACGTCCTGTCACCATGTTTTACAAGGCTAAAGATGGCAAAACCTACCAAATGAATTTTATCGATACGCCAGGGCATGTCGATTTTAGTTATGAAGTTTCTAGATCCTTGGCTTCTTGTGAAGGAGCGCTTTTAATTGTGGATACGGCTCAAGGTGTCCAAGCCCAAAGCATTGCCAATGTTCACATGGCCATTGAAAGAGATTTGGAGATTGTGCCTGTGCTTAATAAAATCGATTTGCCTGCAAGTGATGTTGAGGGCACCAAAAAACAGATCGAAGAGATCATTGGTATTGATACATCTACAGCTGTGCTTACTTCTGCCAAAACAGGAGAGGGAATCGAAGAGCTTTTAGAGGCAATCGTCCGTTTTATTCCGCCTCCAAAAGAGCCTAAGGATGCGATTTTACGCGCGCTTATTTTTGATTCTTATTACGACACTTATCGAGGCGTAATGGTCTATGTTCGCATGCTTTCTGGCACGATTAAAAAAAGAAGCCAAATTTTGATGATGATCACAAATAAAACGTTTGAAGTGCTAGAAGTGGGAGTCTTTTCTTATGAAGCAACGCCAAAAGATACGCTTTATGCTGGAGAAGTGGGCTATTTGATTGCCAATATCAAAGAAACGAGCGATGTCAAAGTTGGCGATACGATCACAGAGCAAAAAAAACCAGCCAAAGAGCCCCTGCCTGGCTTTAAAGAAATTCAACCTGTTGTGTATGCGGGGATGTATCCCGTTGAGGCTCAAGACTTTGAGAAGCTTCGCGATGCGCTGAAGAAACTGCAGCTTAACGATTCGGCTCTCCATATCGAGCAAGAATCGTCCACAGCCCTTGGATTTGGCTTTCGTTGTGGTTTTTTAGGCCTTTTACACCTAGAAATTGTCTTTGAGAGGCTCAGACGCGAATTTGAGATCGATTTGATCACAACGGCAGCCAGCGTTGTTTACGAGGTAGTATTTGCTAACCAAACCAAAGTGATTGAGAGCCCAGCGCAGTATCCAGATCCTTCTCAAATCAAGGAAATTAGAGAACCTTGGATCAAAGCCAGCATCATGATCCCCAATGAGTTTTTGGGTGGACTGATGAGTTTAGGAATGGAAAAGCGTGGTGAGTGTATCTCGACAGAAACGGTGGACGCAAAACGCATTCTTGTGACCTACCATTTTCCTCTCAACGAAATCATCACCGATTTTAATGATAAACTTAAATCTCTTACCAAGGGGTATGGCTCTTATGACTATGAAATGCTCGATATGCGCAAATCTGACATTGTCAAGCTTGAAATCAAGGTGAATGAAGAATCTGTCGATGCTTTTTCTTGTCTAGTGCATCGCAGCAAAGCAGAGAGCAAAGGAAAAGCCATTTGCGAAAAGCTAAAAAAAGTGATTCCACGCCAGCTGTTCAAGGTGCCGATTCAAGGTGCTGTAGGTGGTAAAATCATTGCACGTGAAACCCTTTCTTCGATGGGTAAGAATGTGACTGCCAAATGTTATGGAGGCGATATCACACGTAAGCGCAAATTGTGGGAAAAGCAAAAGAAGGGGAAAAAGAAGATGAAAGAGATTGGCAAGGTTTCCATTCCTCAAAGCGCCTTTATGGAAGTGCTCAAAACTTCTGAGAGTTAATATACATCAAATTAGAGATACTTTAGGTTCTGGATGTGTGCTGCACGTTGCTACGCAGGTTCCGGTATTAAGAGATATTTTCACAAACAACTCAATTTTTACATTGAATTCTGTTTTTTTTATAAAAAAGCTTCCAGAGGCTGTTATTTCACGTTTTTTTAAATCAGCACTAATTTTGGGAAGTAATGTAGATCCATAAGCAGGATTGCCATATGAAAACATTTTAATATCTAATTTGTTGTTGTGATAGTGTTTAGAATAAATGTCTATTACCGTAACTAGGATTTCTTGTGAAAAGTAAGAAAGAAGCTCTTCGTCTTTTACTTGCGATGTAAGTTCTTCTTCGGTTCGCATTTGTTGCCCATTTACATAAAACTTATTTCCCACGAAATCTCTTTCTATATCAGAGGGAATTTCGTCTAGATAAACAGGTTTATAGGCCATTGTGTCTAATAAAAGAGTTATTTTATACATTTCTAAAGTTTTTGCTTTAGATGGTGGGTCTAATAAAGAATAGCCTTGGGGAATATCTAAAACCTGAAAAAAGCAAATATCAGAGATGAATTTTTTTAACATTTGTACTTGTCTTGCATTTTTTGAAAATTGAGTCAGAAATTCTAGGACTTCTAATAATAGCGTATTCTCTTGAGTGACATCTAATGGAAGACTTGCAAGAACTTGTATTTGTCTTAAAAGATAGGCATTTTCACAAAAGATAGCCTACAATACCATTGAAGTGGTGTTTAAGGTTGTTTGCAAGTTTGCAATTGTACAACCAATATGTTTATACGCTAATTGAAATTTGGAAGTATAAAAAAGTTCAACCAAGGAATAAAAGAGGATCAAAAAGATTTGTTGTTCTTGTCTTGTTAACGTTTCTTTATTAGGAAAGAAGATTTGTATTGTTTGATTAAATAAATACTCTAATTCGCGTTTTGATATTTTATTACGATTTGCTGTAAAAATTTTGTTTACAAGTTTTGTTTTGTAGTCATTAATATCTACCCTTGTTTTTTCTAAAACATTAATAGGCAGAAAAAAGAAATGAACATGTTCATTTTCTAAGGGAGGAATACTTCCTTCTTGGAGCAAAAAGCAACCAAGAAGACCATCTAAAGATTGCACAAATTGCCTATAGGGTTTTTCTAGTGGATTTTCATCAGTATCTGGAAAAACAGGGGAAAATCCTGTAGCAAATGGATGGGGAATATGTAAACGTTTTACTGAAAGTGTAGCTTCTCCTTCTTCATCTATTCTGTAAGTTTCTTCACCAAGCACAAAGGGGAGTTTGGGAAAAGATATTGAATGATCTCTATTTCGAGTTCTGAGAGATTGAGAAATAGCTGGAAATTGTTGTCTTAAATTTTTAGTTAAGTGAGCAAGGGAAGGGACATAAACCCAATGACGATGAGCCAATATTGCTACAATTTGTTCATAAACTGTATAGATATTCATATTGGTAAAAAGATAGCTAAAAAACTTTTGACGATCTTCTGGAGAGTGTAATTTTTCCCTTACAATAGTATGAAGTGTTTTTGTATAAAGTGAATTAGTCAAATGTCCAAGTGTGGAAGGTTCGAATAAATTGTAAAGGTAAAAAAAAGAGCACATTTCTCGTAATCCTGGAATAGAAAAAAAGTCTCTAACATCTTCACCTAGTATCCCCAATCTTACTTCTACATTAGATGTTAGTGGTTCTAATCTATATTGTCTTTGACGATGATGTGATGCTTTTGTAGTCGAAAATACTGCAGCAGCAGAGACCTTTGTTCGTGCTATAGTACCAGCCCCTACATCCGTCTCCTCTGTTTGCATTGCAACTGGTATTACCTCAGCAGCAGCAGTGCCAACTCCTGTTGCAATGACAGCCGCCGCCTCTGTTTGTGTTTCTGCTGTGAAGGTAGGAGTTTTTGGTTTGAGAGGTGTATTTGGAGCATACCCAAATCCATAATCAACGGAAAAATCGCCAAAATCATCAAATTTTAAATATTTTATATAGATAAAGCTGAATTGCTGTATCTTGCCGTAATGAACATTTTTCCTTCCTGCTCATTTAAAACTATGTGGGTTGTTTTTTTCTTTTTAATTCTATCTCTTTTAATAGAACTCTCATATCTGAAAATGTTTGTCGAAGTTCTAAGTTTTGTCCCCATAATCTTGTTATTGGATCAGGTTTGCGGGGAGTGGGGACGTATCCAAATCCAAAATCAATCGGAGGCATATTATAATCTTCATCAAAGTTCAAAAATTTCATATAGATAAAGTAGATCGTTGCAATAAATCCGATGATCCCTGCAGTTGTAAGAAGAATTGAAGGGAGTTGTGAAGAAGGTTTTGAAATGGGCGTAGGAAAATGAATCTTTGTCCTTTCAAAATTGAAAGGTGGAAGAGGAATAGAAGGTAATAATCTAATGCTCATATTTTATTTTTCTTTTGTATAAGTTAGCTATTTTAATTAGAAATTTAATTAAAGTAAAGTAAAATCTATCAATGACAAGATTAATTTTTATGCTAAAACTACTGTTTGAAATTGTGCTGTGTAAGTCTTTTTTGTAAAATCCACATCAATCGTAAAGACAGTTTTTGCAAGTTCAGTTCTGTATGCTTGAGTGAGTGTATATTCTGATGTAATGCGCATTTTTCTTGTCTCGTCATTTAAAATCAGTTCAAATCTAGGTTTAGTCCCAGCCACAGGCTGTACTGAAATACCTAAGCTACCATTGTTATACCACTTTTGAAGATGACCAAAAGCAAAATCAATGGCTTGTTGTGTACAAAATGCTTGATTCTCGTCTGATAATCTTTTTGTAAGGGTTTTTATATTTTCAACTCGTACTCCATTGAGGACAAAAGGATAGGTTTTAAAAGCGGTTTGCATTTGAGCTGGAGCAGATTTTAGATTAACTTCACCAAGTGTAAATGGATTGTGTGTTTTAGGATCTAAAAGAAGCGCTTTTTGGTAATCCCCATGAGTTGTCACTTGATGTGGATGAAATAAAATCAACTCGTCTTGTTGCGGCATTGAAACATCTTGTAACGTATAACCCAAAGGTAGAAGATGGTGCAATTGCTGTTTTTGTCCTTCTGACATGTGAGCTACAAAATCATCTAAAAAGTCTAAAACCTCGATAAGATGATGGCGTCTGTGCTCTAAGATAGAGGTATGTCTGGAGGTAAAGGCTGGCAGATGTGTGTAGGCTTGCAGTTGTCTTGAAAAATAGTGATCTTTTTCTTTTCCAAGCATGATTTGTTGCACTCGCAGAGCTACAATATTTAAAATTCCTGCACGATCGACAGCATCTTTACAGCTAAAGTGTTTATATTTGAGTTTTAGCTTGATAGTATAAAAAAGCTCGATGGACACATAAAACAAGATCAAAAAGATCTGTTTTTCTGCTGTGGTTAATGTTGTTTTTCCAGGAAAGAAAAGGGTGTGTACTTGATCAAATAATCCTTGCAAATCATTTTGCAGAGTGGTTTGTACTGACGGTTGCTGTGGAAAATAAAAGCCAAAATTGTTTGTGCACATAGCACGAATAAGTGTTTGTTTATAATCTGCGACATTATCGGTTTCGAATTCTTTTTCACATTTAAATACGCGCTTATCCATTGGTAAAGAAAAGAGGTGGAATTTATCAGCATACTCTCTTTCAAGTGTGCGAAAAGGTTCTATGCGTAGGCGCTCTCCTCCATTCCAGTCAGATTTTTCATCAGAATCAAATTGCAGAGAGAAATAAGCTACAGGTCCATCTGAGCTTGCTACAAATTCTCGATATTCTGGAGCAATACCAACACCTGTTGGACCCTGATCTACAGGACAAGGCGTACGCATACAAGTGGTTGTAAATGGAACTTCTCCTTGGTAGGTTTGTAGGCTTAAAACGAAAGGAAGATTCCCTTCAGCAATCGGATTGAAATAGAAGTTTGCGTGGGCACCTAATCTTCTTACTGCGCTCCGAGCTGATTCAAGTGTACTAAAAACACTTGCTGCAGCGTCAATAGGTGCAAATTGCTTTTCAAGATTTCTTGTTAAAGAATTTGTGACGATAAAACGGCGTTTGGCTACGATCGTGACAAGCTGTTCTGCTAAAGTGTAAATATGCATATCTGTAAACAGCGTTTTGCAAATAGTGCTGTATTTTCTAGGATTTTCACGCACTGCGCATAAAACCGCATAGAATTTTTGTTGAGGTGTTCCGCTTTTTGGGATGCCATCGATGTCTTTTTGATGCTTGTGACGTAAAATATGAAGATAAACTTGAAAGCGAATAGTTTCGATTTCTTGAGGAGAGATGAGATAGGTTTCTTGTCGAACATCATTAATTTGAGAGTTCGTCACATCTCCAGAATACATAAACCCTTTGACTTCTTGGTTATATTTTGTTTCTTCTCTTAATTTAGCCAATTCTTCTCTAGCTAAAAATCCTCTACATGCTGCTTTAATTATTATGGCAGCGTCTTCTTTTCTTTGTTTCTCGGCAGCTGTTATGCGTGCTTCTTCTGAAAGATTTGCTCTTATTGCAGCATTTAAAGAAGAGCCGTCTACATCTCGCAAATCTTGTTGTTCAAAAGAAATATCATGATCATCAAAATTCAAAAAATATTTATTAAACAAATAGAGGCCAGCAATAAGGGTGACAAAAGCTGTGGTGGCAGCAGCTGCGATAAGCACTTGCGGTGAAGAGAGCCTAAATGAGGGCATAGAGGGTGTAGGCAGGGGTTGTGGGAGCATTTCTCGAAAGGTTTCGAACTTGGGGAGGGTGACTTTGAATCTTTCCCAATTAAAAGGGGGCAATTGAGGGACAAAAGAAACAAATTTAATAGCCATTTTTATATTTTCTATGTAATTAAAGTATAATTTTAGTAAAAAAATAAATTAAAGTAAAGAAAAAAAGCCCTATAAAATAGGGCTTTTTATTAGATAAAAAGAATATCAAGTTCTTTTTTGAATCGACGCTTAGGCGTCGGTTAATATTTAAACACCAGCTTTTTCAAACGATGGTTTTTTTTTGTCAGCCGCTTTTTTTGAAGCTTCTTCTTCTTCTTCTTCTTTCTTTTTAGAAAGTGTTGTGAATTGTTTTTTGAGTGCTTTTACAGAAATCATCCATATAGCGACGACTCCAAGCAAGATCACAGCATTGAATGGAACCATTGCTCCTATTCCAACAATAATAATCAAAAATTGTTGGATCAAAGATCCTCCAGATTTTCCAAGGCGAGAACCCACAACGTCAATCGCAGCTTTACCTTTCACCTTCATCTCTTGATCGAGAGGAATGTAGGCCATCTCTTTGGTTGGATCAAAGAGCGAATATTTAGATGATTTGGTTAAAATGTTTTGTACAGCCCCTACAACTACAGCAACAAAAATAATGGAGCTTGTTGCTAAAGAAGCAAATAGTGGTGTGTCTTTGAAAAGAATGAATGTAAAGAAAGCGACTCCTGTTAAAGCAAGAACAATAGGTGTGACCATTGCAGCAAAACCCCAGCCAAATTTACGAATCACATTACCTGAAACAACAAGGAGCATGAAGATTGTAAAGAGTCCTGTAAAGAATGAAAATATGCCGTAAAATTCTCCCATGGCATTTTCATTTGGAAAGAACAGTTTGACTTGATGTTTCCAAGAAACCTCAACAATATTCATAGCAACACCATAGGCAACAACAAGAGTTGCCAAATAAAGCATGTATTTGGATTTGCCTAGATATTTAAAACTTTCGATAAGTGACATCTTAGGCTTTTCTTTTTTCAATTTTTTCTGCTCAGAAGAATCGTAAAAGCGAGGATCTGTTAAGACTTTTTTTGTGGTATAGTAATAAAGAGCCATAATCATTAAGCCTGCAAAAAAGGCCATTGGCATCAAGTAGGTTAAAGAAACTTGCCAAGGATCTGTTCCTAGAGGAGCACTTTTTCCATATCTTGAGAAGTAAGTAATTAAAGGACCAGAAAATAACATCGCAATATTTGCCCCAATCAAAAAGAAAGGATAGAAACGTTTGGATTCTTTTACTTTTGTAATATCATTGGCAAACTGCCAAAAGAGCAGAGAGATCATAGCAGATCCCCAAAGCTCAGCAATAACATAGAAAAGGGAAAAAGTCCAGTTACGAAGAATCGCAATGAAGCCCTGTAATCTTGGAGCGTGGGATTCTAACATGTCACAAAATGCATGAGGATGCAATGAATTTCTTAGAGGATAGAGTACAAAGGCAAACAGCAAAAAGAAGACAAGAAATGGTGTCACCACACTATAAAAGAGTTTAGGTTTGCTCAATTTATTACTGAGTTTGGCATAGACAATCATAAAGATAATGGCAGCAGGTATTGTTCCCCAAACTTTTAAGAATGGGATTGTGCCAGCTCCGCTTGAATTAAGGATAAGAATGTCTTTTGTGTCCCTCAAGATTGTGTAGTTGAAGTTGATGAAAAAGAACATAAAAAACATAGGTAGTACTTTTTTTAGTTCATATTTATAGACAGGCCAAAAAAAGGCTCTCAATTTACTAAACTCAGGTGTTGTTGCTGTTTGTGACATAAGATATCTCCAATATTAATCGATTTTTAAATTCCAATTTAACACCTCGAGCTTTAAAAAGCAAGAAAAATTAAACCATGCAAATAATTAAAGCTCAGGCGTTTAAGTTGCAACTTTAAAGATTTTTTAAAATTTATTCTTAAATCATTCTTCAGAGCTAGTAGCCTCTTGCCAGGCACTCCAAAGCTCCATATCCGCTTGGTCTTGTCGTATGGATGCAATTAAGTCCCTCTTTAAGGTTGCAAAGGGACGTTTTGGAGATAACATAGTAATCATTTCTTTATCTCCGACAAGGCGAGCGACGTTTAAAATACGCTCTAGCATAGGACGTGTGAGCACGATTTGATCACGGCGTTTTCTAGAACCTCTAGCAGCTCTAGGTCTTGGAGCTAGGCGTTTTGGCATGGAAGGATCATTGATTCTTTCGTTAATCATTTTTTTAAGCTTTTCTGGCGCCTGAACTTTCATTTTTCTCATAGTGAAATGATGGATATAGCCGCCTTTATCTCCGGGCAGATATTTACAAAGATCGTTTTCTTTAGCACCTTTGACTTTTTTAATCGCTTTTTGAATGATATCTTCTAATTCTTGAAGTGTTTTTTGTGGTGTAAGTGTTTGTTGTGACATATATTTGTCCTTTTTGGTTCTTTAATAATAACGAATAATAAGACAATAATAAATTTGTTGTAAACTAAAAAAACTTTTATCTGACATGAATTGAATTTATACTCAAACAAATCGAAAAATATTTTTTTCAGTTTGTTTGAGTATATTTACATAAAAATGTATAATGGGGTTATTGTAAGCAGGATTTTTTGATATAAATGTTTAATTTTTTTGAAGGGTTACATTAAGTTAAATTGACATACTCCATGAGAGTAGGCGAGTTAACTTAATGTAATCTTTTGATAAAAGGAAGGGTTTAGATCGTAAAATGGCTGCTTACAATAACCCCACAGGTGCCATGCAATTTATTAAAAAATGTATCCTTGTTTGTTTTCTTTTTTTAAGCTTTGCTTGTCAAAAGCGCAATCGCAGTTTTTATGAAAAGAATCAAAGAGTCAAAGTCTTGTGTACGATTTCTATGATTGAAGATGTTGTCAAAATGGTTGGCAAAGAACATATCGATACGCTTTCTTTGATTCAAGGAAATTTAGATCCACATTCGTATGAATTGTGTAAAGGAGATAGCGAAAAATTTGAATATGCCGATGTGGTTTTATATAATGGACTTGGTTTAGAACATGGTGCTTCGTTGCACTATCAATTGGAGCATAACGAAAAAGCTATTGCCGTTGGAGAGTGGATCGATTCGGATAAAAGAATTATTGTGGACGGTGCGACCGATCCTCATATTTGGATGGATGTGGGATTGTTTGCGAATATTGTCGATCCGATCACGCAGCTTTTAGGTGAGTTGGACAAAGAGCATGCACCTATTTTTTTACAAAATGCACAAGTGCTTAAAGAAAATATGTGTGCGCTACATCAAGAGATGTTTGAAGCTTTAAAAGATATCGATATAAATAAGCGCCAGCTGATTACTACACATGATGCCTTTCGTTATTTTGTCAGAGCATACATGGCGCCAAAAGAAGAAGTTACAAATCATACGTGGCACTACAGGCTTACATCTCCAGAGGGGCTTGCCCCAGAAGGACAAGTGTCTACACTAGATATCAGGCGTATCGTGGATTTTGCCATTGATAGAAAAACACATGTATTGTTTGCAGAATCGAATTTATCCAAAACATCATTAAAGAAAATTTGTGATGCGGCGAAAAAAAATGGGTTTGAACTAAAGATCGCAGACAGGCCTCTTTTTGGAGACGCCATGATGCAAACAGAAAAGGCGTTTTCTTATGGAAAAACCATGCTGTATAACGCACAAACCATCAAAGAAGCATTAAGTGAGGTTGAAAATGAATGAATGGGCGCTAGAAGTTGAACATTTAACATGCAATTATGACAATATTTGTGCGCTTTTCGATGTCTCTTTGCAAGTTCCGAAGGGGCAATTGGTCGGAGTGATTGGTCCCAATGGAGCGGGTAAGTCTACATTTATCAAAACGATTTTGGGACTTACGCCTACGCTTTCTGGACAGATTTTAATTGATGGCATGCCTATAAATAAAGCGCGTGCAAAAGTGGCGTGGGTTCCGCAAAAAGGAGAAGTGGACTGGAATTTTCCTACAACTGTTTTAGATGTTGTTGTCATGGGACGCTACAAAAAATTGGGACTTTTTAAAAATCCCCAAAGAGCGGACTTTGAGCGTGCAGATCAGTGTTTAGATATTGTAGGCTTAAGAGAGCTAAAAAACAGGCAGATCTCAGAGCTTTCTGAAGGACAAAAACAGCGTGTGTTTATTGCAAGAGCCTTGATTCAAGATAGTGATATTTTACTCATGGACGAACCTTTTTCTGGCGTGGATCAAAAAACAGAAAACATTTTGATTGAAATCTTACGTAAATTAAAAGACCAAAACAAAACCATTTTTATTGTGCATCATGACCTTAATACGATTAAAGATTACTTTGATTGGCTCATTATCTTAAATATGCGTTTGATTGAAAATGGACCTTGCCACGAAGTGTTTACTCAAGAGGTGTTAGAAAAAGCGTATGGTACATCCAAATCGCTCTTTGTAGAGGCGACCAAAAAACAAAAAGAAAAATTGGTGGGAAAAATTTAGATGAGTCACTATTTTCTAGATCCTCTACTGCGTGGACCCATGTTAGGTTCGATGTTGATCTGCCTTGTTTCTTCTGTTGTGGGCGTGTTTGTCTATTTGTCTAAGCGCTCTTTGATCGGAGAGACTCTATCGCATGCAACCTATCCTGGAGTGATTTTGGGCGCCTTTGTTGTCGCACTTTTGGGTAATGAGAACCTTGCGCCGTTTTTTGTTTTGAGTTTTGCTTTTATTGCCGCAATTTTGGGCGTTTATGTGCTAAACTTTTTGCAAAAACGCAATATTTCTCAAGACACGGCCCTTTGTTTTGTGCTTTCTGGCTTTTTTGGGATAGGGTTACTTTTTGCTTCGAGCATGCAGCGTGAATTTGGGATGTGGTATCGCAAAATCCAAGAATATATTTTTGGACAAGCCTCACTTCTGACAGATACGAGCATTTGGACCACCTCTGGCATTTGTGTGTTGACTCTGCTGCTTGTAATGCTTTTCTATAAAGAGATTAAGTTGGTGCTTTTTGATCGTACGTTCGCGTTTGCTCTAGGAGTTCGAGTTAAATGGATCGATGCTCTCTTATTGGGACTCATTACACTTTGCGTAGTGGCTGGTATCCAAACAGTGGGCATTGTTTTAATGAGTGGAATGCTCATCATTCCAGCTTTAACGGCGCGTCAATTTACCAATCAATTTTTACCACTCATTCTTTTAAGCGCCTTTTTTGGAATGCTTAGCGCTTTTTTTGGTAATGTGCTTTCTTTTGATGGATCGCTATATTTTTTAAAGGAAGGTTCTTTTCCCACAGGTCCATCGATTATTTTGGTCTCAGCACTGCTTTGTTTATGCGCTCTTATTTTTTCTCCTAAAAAGGGGCTTTTGTTTCGGGCTATTAGGGCTATGCAATTTAAAAATCAGTGTCTTTTGGAAAATATTTTAAAAGCTGTATGGAAATATTCTGATCATAGCGCGACATTTAACAGCGTTAAAAAGAGCTTTCATTTGAGTCGTTTTTTTCTGAAAGTTCTTGTGTGGCAGCTTTATTATCAAGGATATTTACTCTCTTACAAAGAGCTTTGTTTGACGCCAGATGGGCAAAAAAAAGCCGCCCACCTTGTGCGTTTGCACAGGCTTTGGGAAGTCTATTTGGCAAAAGAATTGGATGTACAAATATCTCGTGTACACATCAATGCAGAAGAGATCGAGCATATCTTATCTCAGGAACTAGAAAAAGACTTAGAAGAGATGGTTCAAGGAGTGAAAAAAGATCCACATGAACAATGGATTCCAACAAAAGAGATGACGCAATGAACCCTTATATTCACACGACATTTTTTGAGTTTTTCGCTCTGTTTTTCTCGAGATTGTTCCAACTTGTTACTTTTCAATTGAATAGCGAATTAGCAAGTGATGAGATCCAAATCTTTTCTCTCTGTTTAATTGCCATTTTGGGTGCTGTATTAGGTGCTAAGCTTGTCTTTAAAAAGATGACCATGCTTGCAAACGCTCTTTCGCACACCATTTTGTTAGGGATCGTTTTAGCTTTTTTATTAATGGGGGGCGTGTTTTATCTCCCTGGATTTGTGATTGCCTCTGTGTTGACGGGTATTTTAACGACCTTTTTTGTCCAAGTATTAACGGAGCGTTTTAAACTTTATGAAGATGCTGCTATTGGTTATGTCTTTACCACGCTATTTGCCATGGGGATTATGCTGGTGACGCTGTATACAAAAAACGTGCATTTGGGTCTAGAGAGCATCATGGGAAATCTCGATGCTCTGCACAAAGATGATTTGTCTTATTTATTTTGGCTCTGTTTGATCAATGTCTCGATCACGGTGGCCTTTTTTAAAGAGTTTAAATTGATTAGCTTTGATTCTGTCTATTCTAAGAGCCTTGGAATCAATACCGGTTTTTTCAACTATCTTTTGATGACACAAGTAGCCTTTTTTTGTGTCGGAGCTTTTCGCGCCGTCGGCGTGATTTTGGTCTTGAGTTTTTTAGTCAGTCCTGTGTTGATTGCAAAAAAAGCCAAGTCTTTAGGACGCGTTATGCTATTTGCAAGTTTGATTGGGTGTTTGGTAGCTATAGTGTCTGTGGCCCTTTGCCGCCATTTGCTTGTATACTATGATCTTCCCGTGTCAACAGCAGGTCTCACAGTGACCCTGCTTTTTATTTTGACTCTGGGTTTTTACATAAAAAAACCCTCTCAAAAAAGAGGGGGTTTAATACATAATCGGATACCTGATAAGGTGTAAAAGCCTATAAACCTGAGTTTTGGGTTTATTCCACTCATTCTCAAGGAGATAACTCTTTCTTCTCACGCTTTTTATCTTAGAAATGGCCTTTTGACCATTCCCTGCGGTAAAAATCCCGAGAATTTAAGAGTAATCTCCTCATGATACTGAATAAACTAAACCCAAAACTCAGGTTATAATTGTCTTGGAAAAAACATTTGAGTTAAAGCTAGTTCGAGCTTTTCTTTATCACTAAGATCTTCATAGCGTCTCTGGTTGATCTCTGGCGCAAAATCTACAGCTGTTTCTTCTTCTCGCATTTTAGCTTCTGTTTTTGGAGCTTTTTGCATATAAATGGTTATTTTATTATAAACAGCTGAAATACAACCTATTAGAAATGAGAAGAATCCTTTGCGAT
Organism: Chlamydiota bacterium; assembly: GCA_011064725.1. Taxonomy (NCBI): domain Bacteria; kingdom Pseudomonadati; phylum Chlamydiota; species Chlamydiota bacterium. Next base: position 19,027 of record JAAKFQ010000020.1, read on the forward strand.
GGGTTGATGTTGGTTCTGAAGTAGACGCTAGTGGGTCAGAATCCTTTGCTTCAAGCGCCTTTGCTTCAAGCGTCTGATTGTTAATAGCTTGTGGTATTAATCCTCGACAATAAAGTTCACTAAGACTAAGACTCATAATTACCTCTTGTTTTATTAAATTATACTATCCATTATAGTAAAATTTTTATTATATGTCAATTAATTATTTAAATCATAAACATCGTGCTGTTAATTAGTTGTAAGATAGAGGGTTTTGGTAGATCAATTAAGGGAGTAGAAAACAGCTTGATTTTATTTATTAATATTGCCAAAATGACCCTAAATGGAAAATCTGCTTTATATTCTTTTAGCCCTTTTTGGATTTGGCATGCTCATCTTTCTTCATGAGCTTGGACACTACGTGGTGGCCAAGTGGCAAGGAATGACCATTGATACCTTTTCTATTGGCTTTGGAAGGCCTATCTTGAAATGGAAGGTCGGGGGAACTTCATGGCAGCTGGGATGGATCCCTTTTGGAGGCTATGTCAAGATTAAAGGAATGGAAAATGAGGGTAAAAAACAAGCCCATGAGATCGAAGGGGGGTATTTTCAAAAATCGCCTCTATCGCGCATTAAAGTCGCCTTAGCTGGTCCTATTGTGAATTTTGCCCTGGCTCTATTCTTTTTTACCATCATTTGGGCCTCTGGAGGAAGAGAGATGCCTTTTCAGGATTCGACGCAAATTGTGGGATTTGTTGAGCCTAAATCCAAACTCTATGAATTGGGAATTCGCTCAGGTGATGTGATCACAACGGTGAATGGCCAAAAATTTACCAGCTTCCAAGATCTGATTTCTGCTTCCGTGATGAATCCTGATGGAGTCAATATCCAAGGATATTCCTTAAATGCTCAGAATGAAAAAGTTTCTTTCGATTATACGTACAAAGTCGAGATTGATCCAGATCAAATGGATAAAACAAGAAAAAATATTCAAACGATTCTTCCAGCAAGCTACCTTATTTATGATGCAAAAAACATTTCTTTTCCCATGGATGATTTGCCTATCGCGAATTCTGGGATTCAAGACCAGGATCGCATCCTTTGGGTAGATGGTTCCGTTATCTATTCTTTGTCACAACTCCATGCTATTTTGCGAGAAAGTGCTTCAGTTTTGACCATTCAACGCAATGGTCATACGTTTGTTGTAAAAGTGCCAAGAGCACATTTAACAGAGTTTTATTTGCAAGACAGAGAAAAGAACGAATTAGAAGATTGGGCTTATGAGCTAAAAGTGGAAAAAGATGCAGAAGAGCTTTTTTTCATGCCTTACATGGTGTCGATGTCGGGTGTCGTTGAATCTACGTTAGAGTTTATTGAAGAAAAACCTTTTTTAATGGATGAAAAATCGCTTCAAATAGGGGATCGCATTATTGCTGTGGATGGAAAAAAAGTGACGACAGCCTACGATATTTTTAAAGCCCTGCAATCACACGAGCATTTGATGATTGTGCAAAGAAATCCTAAATTATTGCAGATTGCTCAATCTACAGGTCAAGATGAAGTCTTTGAAACTCTGCTTCAAAAATCTGTTCTTATTGACTTTGCGAATCATGTTGGATCTAACTCTTCATCCTCTCAAAAAGATTTGTATTTACTCAAACCAACGCAAGCTCTTTCTATGGAGCAAATGATGGAAAAATCTTCTACAATGGCTTTGACACTCGAGGAGCAAAAAGCAAAAATTTTACAAATTTCAAATCAGGAAAAACGCCAAACTTTAATCAAGGCTTTTAATACGCAATTGCAACAACCTTTTTTAGGACTTTCGTTAAAAGATCGCCAGGTGACCTATAATCCAAACCCCTTCGCGTCTTTTGGCAAAGTTTATACAGAAACTATTCGCACCATTCAAGCATTGATCCAGGGTAATACAAGTCCAAAATGGCTGAGCGGACCTTTGGGTATCTTTCAAGTCATGCACACAGGTTTTTCCATTTCCCTTAAACAGGGTTTGTTTTGGCTTGCTGCCATTTCACTCAATCTTGCCATTTTAAATCTTCTTCCCATTCCACCCCTTGATGGAGGGCATGTTGTATTTTATACATATGAATTGATCACACGCAAACGCGTGTCTATGAAAACCATGAATCGTGTCACGATTCCATTTATGATCTTGTTTATCATGCTGTTTGTCTTTACCACATTTCAAGATCTTTCACGATTCTTCGGAAAGTTTTTCTAGCGATTTCTGTGATAAAAGAAAAGATAAGCGTCCCCAGCGGCTCTAAAAGCTTCAGCTTCTTTTGCTGGACGTACTTGAGAGTCATCACAACGATACCATTGATCTTGCTTTTTAACATAAGAAACGTAGTGACCACCTTTCATAGTATAGCCATCATGCACAATGAAACTTTGAAGTTTATGCCCTGTCGCAAATGAATCTTTGGCATCGACTGATGCATTGATTTTATTTCCGTAATTATCAAAACGCAAAAGCTGCAGAGCTAAAAAGTCTTTAAGAGCTTTTATTTTATAATGATGAAGATCGATAGAGGCTTCAACAGTTCCATTTGTTGTGATCACTCGACGTGCATCTAAGCCTCTTGGATCGGCAGTTGTAAAATCTCGAAAAAGAGCTGGCATAGAAGGAGGTTGAGGCATTAACCAAAAACCCAAGTCGTATTTTCCTACTTGAGGTTCTGGGAGGGGAAGATGATGAAGAAACATAGAGTCATCTTTATAATAATAAGGATGTGCTTCATCATTTAATTTAATCCCATCTTCTTTTTCTGAAGCTTTTGCTCTTTCAAGATCGAAATGCAAAACTTCTGTCCAAACACTTTTTAAATGTTCGATATTAATGTTAGCTACCATTAGTTCCAAAATCTGCGCTGCATCTTGTTGGTTAAATAGATCAATTCCTTTGTCTAAAAGTAAAAAACGTAATGCTTCTACATTAAGTTTAGTACGTGGATCTTGTATTTTTTGAGCATAAGCAAGAGCTAAGTTTTGCCAAATTTCTCGATCATTTTGTGAGGGCTGTGTAAGAAATGTTCGTCTTAATTCAGGTGTATTAAAAATCACTTGAACTAAAGAAATTAAGAAACAGTTGTTGGATGTCAGATCTGTACCATTGACAATACCTACAGGATTTGAAGCATCAATAACAGATTCAAAGGTTTTAAGATCAAATGCTATGCCATCAGTTCCACCAGATTTTGAAGAACCTGCAGAAGATTTAGCGCCTTTGGGTGTATCGGTTTTTTCTCCTTCATCATCAGAGCCTTTTGGTTGTTTTATATCGCCAGGAGGCTTTTTATCACCTTGAGGAACAAAGCCATCTCTAGAGGCACCCTCTATATAAAAAGTGATCAAGCTGCTAACAGCGGCAAGTTGGCCAGTATCCACGTGACGATCTAGTGATCTTTCGGTGATAAGACCGTTTAGTACACCTAATTTTGCTAAAACAGGGATGCTTTGAGTAATATCACCTTGGCGATTAGTGAGATAATTTTGTAACTTTAAAAGGCCAATAGAATATGTAGCATCAGCCTTGGCTTGAGTAAAGAATTTCTCATACGTTCCAAGAGTAGCTAACATTTTTTCTTCTGTAACTGGAGCAGACATAATATACCTGTTTTGTTATAAGTATATTTTAACAAAAAAAAGTTAAGATAAGATTAAGATCAGGTGGATCTAGGTGACTGAGAATGAAGAGGTTAGATGATTTCTAACCCCCTTGGAAATAAAATTATTTACTTTCTTCGTCCATAACTTCGACTTCTGCGTCTTCAATATCCTCTTTTTGATTGGATTTTTTGACATCTTCAGATGAAGTTTGTGCATCTGGTTGACCCTGAGCTTCTTGGGCGCCTTGCATGTGCTCGCCAATTTTCTGAATGGTTGTATTCAACTCACTGGTTTTTTCGCGAATTTCTTCGGTATTTCCAGAAGAAATGGCCTTTTTGAGCTCCTCGATTTTTTCATGGATCTGATCCTTGATTTCTTGAGGGATCTTGTCCGTATAATCATTGAGCGCCTTTTCAGATCTAAAAATGAGGGCATCGGCCTCATTTTTGACCTCTACGACCTCTTTTTTCTGTTTATCGTCTTCGGCATGTTCTTCAGCGTCTTTAACCATACGATTGATCTCATTGTCATCGAGACCTGATTTGGCTTCGATTTTGATCTTCTGTTCTTTGCCAGATTTGAGATCTTTTGCAGAGACATGCAAAATTCCGTCAGCATCGATGTCAAAAGCGACCTCAATTTGAGGAATCCCTCTAGAGGATGGAGGAATTTCACTTAAATCAAAGCGTCCAATTTCCTTGTTATCTTCTACCATTTTGCGCTCTCCTTGAAGCACGCGGATGGTGACAGCGGGCTGATTATCGGCTGCTGTGGAAAAGACCTGCTTTTTTTGCACAGGAATGGTGGTATTACGCTCGACAAGAGGCGTCATCACACCACCTAATGTTTCAATTCCTAGCGTCAAAGGAATGACGTCTAAAAGAAGCACATCTTTCACATCTCCTGCCAAAACGCCACCCTGAATAGCAGCACCAATAGCTACAACTTCGTCAGGGTTCACACCTTTATGAGGTTCTTTTCCAAAAGTTTCTATCACGGATTTTTGCACAGCGGGCATTCTTGTCATTCCACCAACTAAGATCACTTCATCGAGTTGATCTTTGGAAAGACCAGAATCTTTGAGGGCTTTTAGACAAGGCTGTTTGGTTCTTGCAACCAAATCAAAGGTCAATTCTTCAAGCTTTGCGCGACTCAAAGTCATTGCCAAGTGTTTGGGGCCAGATTGATCCATTGTGATAAAGGGTTGATTGATTTCTGTAGATTGTGTTCCAGAAAGCTCAATTTTTGCTTTTTCCGCAGCGTCTTTAATCCGTTGCAAAGCCATTTTGTCTTTGGAAAGATCGATGCCAGTTTCTTTTTTGAATTCGTCTAAAATCCAATGAATGACGGCATTGTCAAAATCATCTCCACCAAGATGGGTATCTCCATTTGTGGCAAGCACTTCAAATACGCCATCGCCAATTTCTAAAATAGAAACGTCAAACGTTCCACCACCAAGG
>JAAKFQ010000021.1 GCA_011064725.1 Chlamydiota bacterium
GTCGCAGGAATAGGCACAGGAACACTTGACAAAGGGAAAATAGATCCAACGGTTAATAGAGAATTTTATGAAGGTAAAAAAGAATTAGAACAACTCTTGCGTCATAGTTTAGTGTCCGTATTAAGAGAACTGTTTTTTAAACAACCACATGCCCATGCCTTATTAGTTGGCAGAGCTTTAGCAGTTGCCTCAGAAAAATCAGAGGTAGGTGCATCTGAAAGAAAATTAGATAAAGATAAATTATTTCCGATTCTTGATGCCTATTTAGCAATGCACAAGGTTGAACAAGAGGATCCTGGAAAAGTTTCTCATTATAGACCCATTATGGAATTTTTTCAAAGACAGTTATCTATAAAAGCTCATCTGAAAAAAGTGGAAAAAGTAAAAGATAGAGATGAGGTAAGTGATTTTTTAAAAGCATTGCCACAAGAGGTTGAATATTTTAATCAACTCCGAAGAATTTTTAATCCAGAGTACCTAAGAGAACACTTGGGTATTGAGGAGGAAAAAAGAGCGTTTGATCTTGCTGTTCAAAAAGTAGATACAGCAAGGAAAGAAATCGAGATAACACAATCAGAAATTGACAACTTTGAAGATCAGATAAGAGAGTTAAAATTACGAAAATTAATTGTAGAAGACAAAGAGACTGCAGAGATTGATAAAGAAGTAGTTGGGATTGAAACAAGAGAAATAAAACCTAGAAAAGACGCGCTAAAAGACAAGAAAATGGCATTAGACGCGGAAGAGAAAGCATTTCAAATAGCAGCAAGAAAATTTATAGAAGCCTTTTATAAGAAATTTCAAACGGTACAATCAGACATTACAGAAGCAGAGAAAGGAAAAACCAAACACCCTCGTTTTGACGAATTTTTAGCAGATGTAGTACGTGTTTTTAGTGAGCTTCAGGCTAAAAAGACTCTAGAAGAAAAAGATGTCGTTACGCAAATTAACTTAATCCGAGAAATGTTTTTTCAAAAGTCTGGGAAAGTAGAAAAGATTATAGGCAATATAGAAGCGATTCTCTCTAAAAAGGATGCCTACCTTAACAATAGAGAATCAGATTTTCAGATAGAAACGCTTGGCCAGTTACTAGAGTTTTATAAATTTCTTAAAGATGTTGAAGTTTTGGAAAAGACAAGGCTTGTTCCTCTTGATGTCCGAATGGTCCTTGAGCGTTTTAGAAAGTCTTTGGAAGAAAATTGTGATGTTTCCTTCTGTGGCTTGGTATTAGATGAACCAAGAGTTAGAGATTTACAAAGGCTTTTTGAAGAATTTAAAAAAGATTGTCTTAATCCTGAAAATGGAATTTTTTTTCAATTTAAAGGAGAACTTGATCGTGTTTTAGAAAAATTTCAATCTGGTGCAAGATCAAAAAATGATCAAGAGGTATATGAAGCTTTTCAAAAAGTTGAAAAAGCATTGTTAATTATAGAATATAAATCAAGTTATTCATATGCAGATAGAACAACCATTAGCGACGCTGTTAAAGCAATTGACGGCTTGATAGATACTTCAGGAGAAGAAGGGATTCGCACAAGAGTGCCTCTTTCTAGGAATGTAGAAAATGTAGAAATGTTGAGAAATGGAGGCGATCTTCAATTACTTGTAGACATTAGAAGATCTTTATTAAATCCAGAAATTCCAATTAAGAAGGAAACACTAGAAGGATATAAGAAAGTTATTAGATCAAGTATTGAATTTTATGAAACAGGAATTGAAAAACTCATCAGACAAAACCTAGAAATTGTTTTTAAAGAGGCAATGTCTTTGGTTGGAGTTGTAGAGAGTCATCTTTTTGATTTTCTTATGCAAGGAGCAAAAGAAACATTCACGGGAATTGAAGCAACGCTCAAGATGATTTGTAGTTTTAAAGAAGGTGAAGCACGCTTTTTAGACGAGGATCAGCAAAAGCTTTGTAGTAGTTTTGTAGCTAATGTTAGAAGAGCTATCCAAGATGACGCTGATTATCAAGTTCAATATGAAGTGATGATAGAACATTTTGCAGGAAGAGATGGTGGTGCTGCTGGTATTTATGATGATCGTTCAAAAAGTATGAAATTGGCAAAAGACCAATTAGCACAATTTAAGACCCTTTTGCAAGAATTTAGCGTTAGAATCGATGAGCGCCATTGTGGGCTTTTACCAAGAGTTGGCCGAATGACAGGAAGAACGCTACTGGATGAATTAGCACAATTACAAAAAGCTCCTCCTCCAGAATTTGAAACACAGTGGAATGTTTTAATCAAAGCAACCAATGCAACACTAAGTGCTGATGAATTAAGAGATTTGAACACTTACATTACAACTATTGAAAGAAAAAAACTCTCTATTGCTCAACCGCAAATTGATGAGATTAAAAGAGTTTGGGGCACGATTTATAACCGTGGCAAAATTTCTAATAAAAAGAACTTAGCTGAATTGATCTCAAAAATGGCAGAAGTGGGAAAACAGAATGCTGGAGCAGCATATTATTTAGAAAAACAAGTAAAAGCTCTGATTCAACTTTTAGGCAATTTGGGAAATGATTTTAAAAAAGATGTTTTAGATGCCGTGTTTTATAGAGCTATCATTATACTTCTAGTTGTATTGCCGCTTTCAGTGTTTGGAATGAAAATGGGATGGCATGCAGCAGAAAACCTTGGGCGCACATCGAGAGTTATTCCTACTAAAGCCTAAAAGTATTTTGATTTATTCTTTCAAATATGTAAAAATCCTTTTCAAAAGAAAAGGATTTTTTTATGGCATCACCTCCAAAGTTACGAAGACAGTTAAGTGAAGTAGGTTTTAGAACACCAGTATCTACGCCACTACGACCTCCACAATCTCGAAGTGTAGCTATGTCTGTATTGAGAAGTACAGCAAGAGTTTTTAGCATTTTTTCTAGAAACCCAACTTCACAGGATGATGATGAGGACTTTTCTTTGCTAAGTGGCGGCGAGAGTCTATTGGAAAGTCGAGCAGCGCCTCCTGCTCGCATCCTTGACAGGGGTGCTCTTATTCGTGCAGCGACCCATGTGGCACCTGTTCCTTTTAGCACATGGCAAGAACACTTAAGAGTATTACAAGAAGTCAAAACGCAAATCCAGTTGAAAAGCGCCAGCATAAAAGTAGAAGGTTTAGAGGGGTTGATCGCATTTTTAGATGCTATTTTGAAAAGCTCTTTTAGTGTATTAGGGCGTTCACTTTTGGGGATTTCTCCCTTGAATTTTCATTTAACAGACCTGCAAAGATTATTGGGGCAAGTTCAACGAGGTGAAGGATTAAATTTTAGACATCAAGTTAAGACAGAAGAGAGTGATTCTGAGGAGGATGTTGAAAATTGTACATGTGCGTTATGTGTTGTTAATCAAGGGCATCAAAATTTATCACAATTGCAACAAGAGCAATTTGAAACATTGCACAGCGTCTTTTCCACAATATTTTATCAACAACCTCCAGAAGAGTATGAGATTTTGGTCAAAGTATTGCATTTTGTCACACAAAAAAAGTTTCAAAATACGCAATATAGATTATCCAAAGATGAAGATGCTCTCGTACAAAAAGCTTTGCACATTTTAGGTGAAGTAGAATCAGATGCATTTGTTTTAGGTTTTCAAAAAGCCCTGAATGAAGCTATTAAAAAAGATGTTCTTCATTTGCAAGAAGGAATGGTGGAAAATTTTGAACAGTTACAATTAGGATTGGAGGAGAGATTTCCCAATACGGGGCTCTTTTATAGATTAAGGCAATTTGTGGAAGTCGAATTTGTTCAATTGTTTTCTAAAACAGTTGAAGGATGTATTGCACAGCATCCCAATATTGAGCTAGCTGGAGTCTACTTGATTCTTTTAGAGGTTCAAAGAGGAAAAATTTCAAGAGAAAAACTTCAAAGAGTATCTGATGTTTTGGGCAGATTAGACCAGTTTACTACTATTGCTATTGAGTTAGGAGAAAAGAATTGTTTGGAGGCTCTTCAAAAAGACATTCATGAAAAACTTGGAGAAGAAACCATTGTTCCAGACCCGTCTCAATTGAGTACTGCGATTCAATACTTGGATGCGATTTTACGAAGAAATGAAGGCGCATGGCAAAGCATGCAACGCGATATGAGAATATTTGCTCAAGACATGACTCGTAGCGCAGCTCAAGATGTAGCGACTATTTTTGAACAAAAATTTCAAGAGGAGTTAATAGAACCTCCAAAAGAACTTTTAGAAATCCAACAGGTTTTACGAATATGTTCACGGTTAACTCCAGGTTTTGAGTTTGAATTATCATCTCAAGACCAAGCGCTCTTTTCACGAGTTGCGAAAGATCTTGGTAAAAAAAGAAACGATGCACCCAATGGTGAAAAAGAAACTTATGGAAGCATGGCAGATTTTTTAAGGTCACGTTTAAGTGCTGGAAAAATCACAATTCCAAGAGATCAATTAATTGCTTTACAAAGGCATGTAGCATTTATGGATCAAAAAGTACAAGAACATACAGGGCTTGCTATGCAATTTGGGCAAAAAATGGGCAAGCTTTTTGAAGCGACTGTGAAAGGAACAGCAGGTGATCTGACAAAAGCTGCTCCTATTGGTTTATTAAATATTGTGCGTGCTTTGAGAATTGCTGTTCATAAAAAAGAGTTTACCGCCGGTGATCAGTTGTTGATTCAACTTGCAAAAGAGGAAGAAAGAAATCTTGAGTCAATGCAAATGGATGGAATATTGGAAAAAGAAGTGCAAGCAGTATTGCGATTATTGGATGTAAGAGAAGTTCATGAAGATCAAAAACCAAGAGTGCAAAGATTATTAACCCAATTAGAAACACACGTACTTCCAAAACATCAAGGGGTTTTGACAACAGCGATGCAACAAATATCAGGGCAATTTGCCGAGCAGTTTATCGCTTCTTTAGAAGATACAGGCCTTTTATCCACTTTGAAAAATGTGCAAGATATTTCTGAGAGACTTGCAGAGATGTCTAGAGATATCAAAGGTGTCACAGAGGATTTAAGAACTGTGATTGATTTTATTAAAACACCTTTGAGAGTGTTTATGTGGTCCTTAATACCGCTGGCCTTTGTCTCATTGATTGGTGGGTTCTGGCTTACTAAAATCTATATCGAAAGAAAATATCCAGTTACGGCTTAATCATTATAAAGCACACGGCGGGGTTTGGAACCATCTTGGGCAGTCACAATACCTCTATCTTCGAGCTCGTCCATGAGGCTGGCGGCTCTTGCATAGCCAATTTTTAGCTTGCGTTGTAGAAATGTTGTGGATGCATTGCCTGTATCAACTACTGTCTGTTTGGCAAGATCAAAGAGCGAATCGCGAGGTGCTTCGTTATCGAAGTTTTGCGAGCCCATATGATCAAACGATTCGATCAGGTAGTTGGTAGGAGATTGTGCTGTGATTGCCTCAATCACTTGGTGGATCTCTTCGTCGCTAAGATAGGAGCCTTGGACGCGTAAGGTGTGCGAGGATCCTGGAGGTAAAAAGAGCATGTCGCCATTGCCAAGCAAGCGCTCGGCTCCCGTTTCATCGAGGATGATTTGCGAATTGATTTTGGATGCCACCTTGAACGAAATGCGGGTTGGGAAATTGGCTTTGATCAGGCCTGTGATCACTTCGCGAGAAGGTCTTTGGGTGGCTAGGATCATGTGAATACCCACAGCACGTGCCATTTGCGCAATGCGTGCAATCGGTGTTTCGATATCTGTTTGCGCGGCCATCATGAGGTCTGCAAATTCATCGATGATCGCTACGATGTAGGGCATCTTTTCTGGAATGTCGATGGAAAGTTCTTCTTCTTTTTTGACATCGCGTTTGCGTGCATTGAAGCCTAGAATATTGCGCTGTCCGAGCTGTTTGAGGATTTCATAGCGCAGCTGCATCTCTTTGACAAGCCAGTTAAGGGCAGCTTGGGCGCCATGCGATTCTGTAATGACAGGAGCAATCATGTGAGGCAGCGCGGTGTAACCGGTCAGCTCAACTTTTTTAGGATCGACCATGAGGAGTTTTACCTCATCTGGGCGTGCATTCATGAGAATAGAAAGAATAATCGTATTCATACAGACAGATTTACCAGAGCCTGTGGCACCAGCAATGAGGCAGTGTGGCATTCTTGAAAGGTCTGTGGTGATGTCTTCTCCAATCACAGATTTACCAAGGAGGATGGGGATGTGATGTTTTTTGGAGCTGGCTTGGTAATTTTCGAGGAGCTCTTTGAAATTGACTTCGTGGGGTTGGGGATTGGGAATTTCAATACCGACAGCCGCTTTTCCAGGAATAGGAGCAATGATGCGCGTGGATTTGGCTTTGAGATTGAGCGCAATGTCATTTTCAAGCGCTTTGATCTTTTGCACCTTGGTACCGCTAGAAGGCATCACTTCAAAAGACGCAATGCGTGGGCCGTAGTGGATGGAGCCGACATTGGCTGTGATGCCAAAGCTTTCGAGCGTTTGTTCTAAAATTTTCCCAAGATAGAGCAGATCTTTTTTTAGCGTGGACATGTCTTGTGGAACAGGATCGCGTAAAAGTGAAGAAGAAGGCAGTATGTAGCCAGAAAAGTCCCCGTTGAACACTTTTTGGACTTTAATAGCAATCTCTCGCTTGGTTTTAGTGTAAATGGGGGGCTCTTTTTCAGATTCTATTTTTTTTGGTTTCGACGTGGTCCACGCTTTTTCAAGGCGTTTTTCTAAATCGGGTAGGTTTTTAACTTTGGAAATTTTTTCTTTTCTATTATTAAAAATGCGAAAAAGCTCAGAAAAAAACCCCACTTCTTTGGGTTTTTTAGGTCTAGAAAACATCCACTTGATCAGTTGTGTGGGCCTAAACTCTACAATATTGGCAAGGCTTACAAGCATAAAGAAGCTTGTTAGCACAAAGGTGCCAAGATGAGAAAAAATCTGTAGGAGATTGAAAAAAGGCATCTCTTTAAGGAGGAAATAAAAGGGGATACCACCTAGAAAATAGCGTGTATGGACAAGAGGATAGAAGTGGTCGAGTATGATCGAGTCGCTTAAAACGCGCTCTTCAAAAAACTTGGCCATCTGGGGAGCAAAATCGCTTGCGGTATTGAAAGACAAGCATGCAGCAACAAGACCGTAACTAAAATGCAGCCATTTTGAAACAGGGTGTTTAAAGGGCTTGTTTCGAATGTAGAAAATAGAAAAAAAGCCAGAAAAAAGAGGCACTAAAACTGCACCAAGGCCAAAAAAATAGGTGAATAAATAGCCGAGCAAATAACCCAGCGTTCCTAAAAAATTGGCATCTGGATGATCCATCTTAAAAGAAATCAGACTTAACAGAGTAAGAAAAGAGAGCAAAAACACCATCAGCCCAAATGTTTGGGGATGTTTTTTGATAAATGCTGTTTTCTTTTTTTCCTTTTTTTTCATCACCAGAAATAGAACAAGGTTACAATTCCAAGGCCTATGCAATAATAGGCAAAGGGCTTTAAGCTATACTTTTCTATAAAGTACAGAAAACCTCTTATCGTTGCAAATCCTACCACAAAAGAAAAACAAAATCCAGTGACAATCGCCCAAGAAAAGGCCCCATTCATGTGAGGAAGTTCTAAAATCATGCCTCCTAAAATAGCTGGCATCGAAAGAAGATAAGAAAAGACAACAGCATTGCGTATATTCCAGCCAAGCATTTTGGCCATGGAGATAGAAGCGCCACTTCGAGAAAGTCCGGGGAAAAGCGCAAAACTTTGGGCAACACCAATAAGTAGCGAGTGTTTCAGGTTATGTTTGTTAGGCCAAGAAGTACCAAAGTTGGGCTTTTTTCGCGTGGTTAAGTAGAGCAAGATCCCTGTGAGAATAAAAAAGGGTCCAAGAAAATTTAGCGAATCAAACGAAAAGACTTTTTTGAATAGGATGTACATGGGAACAAGGGGCAAAAGCGCTAGAGCAAATAGGGGAATGGAGCGTAGATCTTTTGTAAAAAGGTTATAAATCTCTTTTCGAAACACAAGGATGCTTGCAAAAAAGGTGCCAAAGTGACAGATGAGATCAAAATGCATCAAAGAAGAAGAGTCAAGTCCTAGAAAAAATTGGGCAAGTCTAAGATGACCCGACGAAGAAACGGGGAGAAACTCGCAAAGACCTTGAATTGTACCAAGTAGCACTGCATGCAAAAATGTCATCACTGTTGCTGATTATACATGTTTTGAGAACTCCCTTCAACTACATAACCATAATATTGGATATCAGTTAAGAAACTGGCAAAAATCAATCATTTCCACGAAATAAGATTGATCTTCAATTTGATCAGAACATCTACCTACATAAATGAGAACGGGTAATATTGAAAATCCTTTCGGGTATTTTAAGCGTTTTATTTTTTGTTTTACTTCTTCTATAACCGACATACCAACTTCATTCTTTGAAAATTTGATTTTGCATAAATATATTGTATTGAATCGGGTTTGAATAAGATAATCGATTTGGCAGCCTTTTTGTGTTAAAGTTTCTTTTTGAAAATAAGGATTATCATAAGTGATGTCAGTGGGGTCTATGTTTAATTTTTGATAAACAAGATTTCGATTATGGAGGACTAGATTTTCGAATTGAAACCCCATGATGGTTTCCCAACCAGGTAAACTGGATATCGAAGTTTTTGAGAAAATACCTTTTTTTATTTTATTATAATTTGGTTCAACGTATTTGAGGTAAAATCTTAAATAGTTATCGCTAAGTCTATATCTAAATATTCGTCTTTCTTTTCCTGTTTTTATTGACCATGAGTAGTCTTTTTCAATAAACCCTGAAAGCGTTAATTCGTTTAAATATTCTGATAAAGGTCCTCCGCTTGAATATTTTAAGTTTTGGGAAACTTCCTTATAGTCTGCGGATGCTGAGGCTAAATACTTAATAATTCTTCCATAAATATCGCTGCGTTTTCCAAAAAGGTCATGAAAAATCTGCTTGTATTCATCAAAAAGAATCCCGTCTTTTTCAAAACATAACTGTTTAATATTTTCGACAGCAGATAGAGAAGGATTGATTAACTCTAAATACCAAGGAATGCCTCCCATGATTGAAAATAGCATAAATTTTTCCAACGCAGATCCCTTAAAACCTAATTCGGTAAGCATTTGATTGGCATTTGAAATGGAGAGTTCTTCGAGAAAAATTTTTTGTGAAATCCTTCCAAAAAAACCCGTGCTGCTAATGATATTTTTTTCAATCCAATAAGAAACAGATCCGCATAAAATAAGAATCAAGTTGGGATTTTTGCTAAAATGAGTATCCCATGCAATTTTGAGTTTTCCCAAAAATGTTGGATCTTTTGATCCCATCCAAGAAATTTCATCCAATAAAATGATGGCGCTTCCTTTTTCTGTGATTTTGGCAAGAATTGTAAATAAAGTTCCCCAATCATCAGATTTTAAGAATTCCGGCCATTGAGAATATTTTTGTAACTGTCTGGCAAACTCTTCCCTCTGCAATTGAGCGGTAATTTTTTCCGTTGGAGCAAGTCCAGTAAAAGTGTAGAAAGTATGAGTTTTAGCAAATTCTTCAACAAGACGGCTTTTTCCAATACGCCTTCTTCCTCTAATGACAACGAGGCTTGCTGTCTTTTTTCTCAATAAGCGTCTTAATTTTTCTAAAAGCTTTTGTCTGCCAACAAAAATGAGTTTTTTCACAAATCCTCTTACGTAAAATGAAGAAAATGTCTTCTTGCGTAAGTTTATAGTGGCGGATTATTTTACGCAAAACAAATAAAACATTTTTTCGCGTAAGATGCTAACCACCTTACATGCAAATAATTAAGTTGTATTAAGGAGGAAGGTGGAAAATGGGCGACCGACGGGATTTGAACCCGCGACATCTAGAACCACAATCTAGCGCTCTACCACTGAACTACGGCCGCCATTGCGTGTTTCCTATGATATAAAAAAAAGAGGTTTTATCAAAGGATTTTTACTGATCTTTCGCAGTAAATTCTATTTAGAGGGGGAGCGAAAGGGACAAGATACAAGGATTGCGATGAAACTCAACTCCATGAGAGTTGAGCGAAGAGCTAAGACGCAGTAGATTGTTCTTTGCAGCCCTCCTATAAGTTGGAGTTGCTGCGTAAGGTCAGTATTTTGTGCGAAATTGCCAAAGAATCCAGCGGTCTTGAAGTTTTAGTAAGACATTTTTTGACAAACGCAAAAAGGGCTGAAGGCGATAATCTTTTTTTAACAACAAAAAGAGCAAGACAAAATAGGAAAGGAGTAAAACAAGAGGCATAGGATAAGAAAAACGGAGATCAAAGCCGCTTGGATAATAAAGCAGAAGATCTAAGACTTGGCTAGTGAAAAATGAGCAAACATTACCAAAAAGTCCTGTAAGAAGTGTAAAAAGGCCAAGCATCATACAAATCAAGATCAAAAAGGGAAAAAAGAGATTGTAGATGAGATAAAGCAAACTCACTTCATTGAAATAGAACAAAATGAGAGGAAATGTCACCATTTGAATACACAAGGTAAGTGCAAAAAGGTCACGAATTTTTGTGAGCAGAAAAATCCCCACAAGATCTTTTGTTGAATAGTGTTGAAGGGTATGTTTTGAAGGGAGTTTTAGCCTGTCTCCTATTTTTTCTCGTATGGGTTTGAAAAATACGATCAGAAAAAAGCAGATCCCGTAACTAAACTGAAATCCTAGCGACTGCAGATGCATAGGATGTAAAACAAGCTCTAACAAAAGAGCAATTCCTAACACGTTTAATCCAGAAATGCGCACATTGAAGAACTGAAACAGAAAATAAAACACACATGTGACATACGCTCTTTGAATCGATGGACTCGGGCCTAAAAAAAGAAAATAAAGAGTCAGTATTGCAAACGTGATGACAAGTGCCCACTTTTTGGGCAAAAATTTGAAACTTAAAAGCAGCAGCATGGCAAAAAATGCAAAGTGAAGACCTGATATGGCTAACAAGTGGCCCTGGCCACATTTTAAAAAAGATAAATAGAGCGTAGGATCTAAATTCCAGCCTAAAAAAAGCGCAGAAAAAAGGTGAGCCACATCTTTTTCAAACAAAGAATTTAAGCGATTCAACACTTTTTTTTTCATCAAAAAACGTGTTTTTATTGTTGTGTTTTTGGAAAATGCGACGCACTCTTTGAGTTTACATCGACCCTCATTGTAAGCGCCTTTGCAAAAGATCACATCTTCTAAAAGCGTGTGTTTAAAAAAGGTGATCGGCATGTTTTTAACTGGGTTGCCTCTCAGATCATAGCCTTTTTTGATGTGCGCTTTATAAAAATAACCGCGCTTTGCTGGTTGTATGCTTGCAATTTTGCAAATTGCTGCAAAAGATGCGTTTTTAGGAAAACTTAAACTGGAAGTTCCATAAAAAAAACCACACAAAATAAAACCAAAGAGCAAAAAGGCTTTTTTTGAGTAAAAGGGCGTTGTGTAAATTTGATAGATTGCTTCAAAAACAAATAACAGACACACAAAAAAGGCAAATAACCCAAAGATAGGAATACTTAAACCAAGAGCAAACAAAAAGGCATAGAGGAAAAAATGGTCTTGTTCAAGAAGCTGAAAAAACATGATGGAAGTTTAATCAACACTGCCTGGTTTGTCGATCTCTTTTTCTTGTTGGATAGTGTGTTGGATAATGCGTGCATTTCTCTGCCCTGCGATAAAATAAAACGACCAATTGATAAGAAGTAGCAACTTGTTTGCAAAACCGGCTAAGTAAAACACATGCACAAAACCCCATACAAACCATGCAAGAAGCCCTTTGAATTTAAAAACACCCATTTTGCCAATCGCTTTGTATTTTCCGACTGTGGCAAGCATGCCTTTATCAAAATACTTAAAAGCAGAGCGTTTTTCTTTTGGAATGTTTTTTTGAATAATTTTTGCCACAAAACGCCCTTGTTGGATTGCTGCAGGGGATATGGCAGGCAAAGGATTACCCTTTTTATCCTTAACGTGGGCAGCATCTCCAACCACAAAGACTTCGGGGTGATTGGGAACAGAAAGATCTGGATCTACAACCACGCGTCCTTGGGGATCTAGTTCCACACCTTCAAGCGTTTTTAGTAAGGGACTTGCCTGGTTTCCTGCAGCCCAAATCACATTGCGTGCTGATATGAATTCTTGATCCATATAAACGCCATCAAGAGTGATGTTTGTCACACGTTTATTAGAAATCACTTGTACGCCCAGTTTTTTTAAGTCCTTTTCTGCGCGATTTCCAAGAGACGGAGGAAAAGAAGGGAGCACGGGGGAGTGTGGATTGATCAAAAAAATCTGCGTTTTTGTCGGATCGATTTTTGAAAAATTTTTCAACATCGTTTTGTGTGCAATTTCAGCAATGGCTCCAGACATTTCAACACCTGTAGGGCCTGCTCCTACAATCACAAAAGTTAAGTATTTTTTTGCCTCCTCTTCACTGTCACAGCGCTCGGCTTTTTCAAAAGAAAATAGGATGTGCTCGCGTATTTTAAGGGCGTCGTCCAAACTTTTTAATCCTTTGGCTATCACTTCCCACTCAGGATGGCCAAAATAAGAGTGCCTTGCGCCAGGAGCGAGAATTAGGTGTGAATAATCAATGGTGTGACCATTTTCTAACTGGACTTGTTGTGCTTTAAGATCCACTTTGTCGACGCTAGCCATCACAACGCTAGCATTGGATTGTTTTTTTAAAATATCTCGAATAGGTCTTGCGATATCTGAAGGAGATAGTGCGGATGTGGCGACTTGATACAAAAGAGGTTGAAACAAGTGATGGTTAGTGCGATCAATGACAACAATATCGCAAGCAGCTTTTTTTAAATGCTTTGCAGCATTGAGTCCGGCAAAACCACCGCCCACAATCACAATTTTGCTTTCCTGATGCATATTCTCCCCTAAAATCGAAGTCTACATATTTTTGCTTTTAAGAAAAGTACAACGCGATATGAAAAGAAAAAAAACCTTTGATAAAAACTCACAAAGCTTGGAAAATGGCATCAAAATGTGAGAGCCAAATGTCTACAGAAAAACCTTCAAATACATGGGGATATTGGTGTAAAAGACGTTTCTATGAACAGTTTGAAGATGAACATTATCATCGTACAGCTGTGGTTGCTTCAGCAGGTGCGTTCTTAGGAACCTACCGCATTACAAAACGCCCTGATCATGCCATCATCGTTGGTGGAATTGTGGGAGTCCTCTTTCTTTTATACGAAATTCACAGTGTGCCTTCAGCTCCTTTTGAGATTGCACGGGATGATAGTGTAGATTTTCAGGCAAGTGAGCTTGCTGGTACAGTGGTGCCAAATGTAACACAGATAGACGCTCTTCAAAATCTTGTTACCTGTGCGATTATGATGACTGGTACAGCACTTGGTGCATGCTCAATTTGGAATTGTAATTGTGCGCAATTAATTTTGTATAACAAAGAAGTTGTTGAACAATCGTTTAAAACATTTAGGAACACTATTTTGGAGAGAGCTAAACCTGGAGAGCAAGAAACTGTCAAAAAATCGCACATTTCAGAAGGATGTGTGTGGGAAGATGTAAAAAAATGCCCACATTGCAATAAAATGGGAAATTTGACACTTGTAGACAGTACAATCATGCGAGAACTGATTCAGTTAATGCATGAAAAGAAATGGGATGAAATTGTTCCAAAAATTGAAAGAATTCCTCGGTTTGATAAAAAATCAGAAGAACTTGAAAATTCTGTTCCAGTGATGAATGTAAAGGGAGAAACGTATATGATTTCAAAGGGAGAACCTGTTCCAAAAGGTTATAGAATCAACGATCCTCTTTTAAAGTTAATGAACTACATCAACGAAGGCGGCGCTCTTGCAGCAGAAATACAAGATTGATCACCGAGAGGTTGAAAAAGGGGATATCTTTGTTGCGATCAAGGGACAGAAAGTCGATGGGCATGATTTTGTCAAAAAAATTGCCCCTGTTGCTAGCTTAGCTATTGTACAAAAAAAGCTGCCAGATTGTTTAATTCCACAACTTGTTGTCAAAGATCCTATTTTGCATTTGCAAAAATTGGCAAAAGAAAAACTCGAAGAAAAAAAACCGCTTGTGTGTGCCATCACGGGCGCTTTTGGAAAAACTTCAGCAAAAGATTTGCTTTTTTCTCTGGTTAGCCCTTTTATTTCCTGTGCAAGATCCCTAAAAAGCCACAATACAAAAATTAGCCTGCCTTTGACTATTCTGAATGAGTTGCAAAATCAAGAACTTTTGATTTTAGAAAAATCCATGACGCACAAAGGAGATCTAGAGCGCCTTGTGGATATAGCCCCTGCGCATTTTGTGCTCACAACTGCTATGCCCAAATATTTACACCACTATAGCCATGCTAAAAATTTTGCCACGCTAGAAGGGATGATTCAAGCCAAACAAGAAATTTTTGCATCGAAGAATTTAAGTTTTGCGATTACACAAGATGACGATTTTAAAGCGATTTCCCCAAGGCATAGCTACTCTGTCTGGGACAAGCAAGCTGAGTTTTTTGCCAAGTTAGAGGATGGACTTGAAGTGTACCATCACAAAAAATGTGTGCTAAAAGCGCAACTCGATTTTCCCAAACATCACTTGCCCAATCTTTTGGGCAGCATTGCCATGGCATTTTACTTAGGGCTTTCTTTTGAGCAAATAAAAGGACAGCTTGAAGTGTTGAGTTTACCTTCTATGCGATTTGAACAGATGGAAAAAAAAGGACATGTATTTATCAATGATGCTTACAATGCCAGTCCCTACACATTTGCAAAGGCATTTGAAAATCTCCCAAAAGCTAAACGCAAATTTGCGATTCTAGGACACATGCCAGAGCTTGGAAAAGAAACAAAACGTGGCCATCATGAGGTCTTGGAAAAAGCAAAGGAGCATTTTGATTATGTTTTTTGCATAGGATCTAATTGGGATAGAGAAAAAATCAAAACGCTTGGATTTTATCATTTTTTAGATCAAAATGAGTGCATAGAATGTATTTTAAATGAAATACAGCAAGAGGACTTGCTCTTTTTTAAAGGAGCCAGGTCTCTTTATTTAGAAGACATGTTACAAGCAATTAAGCAGAAGATATGATCCTTTTTTTGATCCAGTTTTTACAAAAATACACAATACATTTTCCGCAGGTTTTTTTCTACACTTCTACACGCATGCTACTTGCTGCGATCACAACGCTTTTGTTCATGATTTTTGTAGGTCCTGCTTTTATCCGTATACTTAAAGAAAAAAAAATCAAACAAACCATTCGTCAAAAAGAAGCCCCTCTTTTGGGTGAGCTTCATCATAAAAAGCAGCACACACCCACGATGGGAGGATTCTTGATTCTTTGTGCAATGTTGCTCTCTCTTGTGTTATGGATGGACTTGACCTCTTCGATCACTTATCTTTTGCTCTTTGTGACGCTAGGTTTGGGTGTGCTTGGTTTTTTTGATGATTATTTAGCCATCAAACGCAAAAATACAAAAGGGGTCAATCCGAAAAAAAAGCTACTCTTTCAATTCATTATTGCCTCTTGTGTGGCATTTTATCTACTTGTGCCTAGTGTAAGCGCTTTTTTTGAAACAAAATGTGCGCTAAAACCCCCTATTGCCAAAGAGATGGTAGGTAAAAAAATCCAAACACTCTCTACGCAAGAATACAACATGCGACTCTACATTCCTTTTTTTAAAAAACCCTTCGTTTTTCATTCTGCAATTGCTTTTGGGTTGCTTTTTTTCTTTTATCTTTTTGTCATCATTGGCTCTTCAAATGCCGTGAATTTGACAGATGGCCTCGATGGCCTCGCTGCCGGCGTACTCATCATGGTATCTGTTGCTTTTGCTCTCATTGCCTTTATTTCAAATAATTTTAATCTCTCGTCGTATCTTAATATTTTATATATCGAACAGGCGGGAGAAATGGCGATCTATCTGTCCGCTTTTGCAGGGGCAGTGCTTGGGTTTTTGTGGTTCAACTGCCATCCTGCCACGCTTTTTATGGGAGATATTGGATCGCTTACATTGGGTGGAATCTTGGGAACTTCTGCAATTCTTTTAAAACGTGAATTTTTACTGGCGATTTTTGGAGCGATTTTTGTTATCGAAACTCTTTCTGTGATGATTCAGGTGCTCTATTTTCGTTTCACACACGGGAAACGTTTTTTTAAATGCGCTCCTTTGCATCACCACTTTGAGTACAAAGGCTTAAAAGAAACAAAAGTTGTTGTGCGTTTTTGGATTATTGCACTCTTGTTTGCTCTATTTGGACTTTTAACCCTCAAAATACAATGAAGATTTTAGTTGTTGGATTTGGTGTTGCTGGAAAAGATCTGTATAATTATCTCAAGGAGCAAAACCATCATGTGTCTGTCTGCGATGATTTTTTACAAGGTGAGGAATTCATCCAAGAACTAGAACCCTTTGATCTTGCCATCCATTCGCCTGGAGTTCCTATGATAAGCCCATGGATTCAAAAGATTAGGGCCGCCAATATCCCTCTTATTTCAGAAGCAGAGTTTGCTATCTCTAAATTAAAAGGAACTCTCATAGGTATCACGGGAACCAATGGCAAAACCACTACCACGCTCTTTTTGGAATATGTGTTACAAAAAGAGAATCAGGCAATGGCTATTGGAAATAATGGCGTATCCTTTGCAAAATATTTACAAAATCCGCTCCAAAATCCCCTCCTTCTTTTAGAACTCTCTTCTTATCAATTAGAACACTTAAAAACGGCACAATTAGATGTGGGAGTGATTCTCAATATTTCCCAAGATCATCTCGATCGCTACAGTAGTTTTGAAGACTATGCACTTGCCAAAATCAAGATGCAAGAATTTGTAAAACCTGAAGGCACTCTTTTTGTAGAGTACAATACCTATCAGCGCTTTTCTAAATATTTTAAAAGAGAGATTGTCACTTTTGGATACGAAAAAAATGCCGATCTTACAATCAGAAGGGATTTTTTACAAAATGCCAATTTGCATGATCGCAGTAACATTTTTGTGGCAGCTCAAGTATTAAAAGCGCTTAATATCAATCCTGTAAAAGCAATAAAAGCTTACCAGACCTTTCAAAAACCTGAGCATCGTTTGGAATTTATAGATACCATTGAGGGTGTGCATTTTTTTAACGATAGCAAGGCGACAAATGTAGGTGCTGTAAAAGCAGCTCTTTTGGGATTAAAGCACAAGCGCATTTTTCTCATTATGGGTGGAGAGGACAAAAAGAGCGATTTTAGGGCTTTAAAAAAAACGCTCAAAACATCTGTGAAACATCTTTTTGTGATTGGCAAAAGTGCAAAAAAAATTAAACAGACATTTGAAAAAGATCTTCCCATTACAGAGGCTGTAGAATTAGAAAAAGCTGTCAAAAGTGCCTTTGAAATGGCTAAAGCTCAAGACGCCATTCTTTTGTCGCCGGGTTGTGCAAGTTTTGATCAATTTGAAAATTACGTTGATCGTGGAAATAAATTTCGCTACACTGTAAATAAGTTGAAAAAAGGAGTAAGTCCATGAGCCGAAAAAATACGATCATCGCAGCAGTTTTAATCAATACCGTTTTTTTAGTCGTATTGTTTTCCTTAGCAATCAAAACGACGATCGAAGACGAAAAGAGTGCTCTGCCTAATTTAGCAACGAACGAAGAGATCCTATCAGAAGTAAACCACGAAGAGTTTCCCTCACTTCTATTAGAAGATGCGAAAACAGATTCCAAGCCTTTGCTTGAAGAAAAAGCTAACTTTTTAAAACAGTTGGAAAGTTTAGAAAAACAAGCCATCCCACAAAAAACACCACCAGAAATCAAAAGAGAGACTGCAATGACTCCAAAAGCACCTGTCTTTGAAGATAAATATGTGATGATCACAGTGAAAAAAGGGGATATGCTTGCAAAGATTGCAAAAGCAAATGGTGCGACTGTTAAAGAAATCATGGAACTCAATGATCTTAAATCTACGATGTTGCGCATTGGACAAAAACTCAAAGTGCCTAAACACCAAAAAATTCAAATGGGCAATCAAGATGAAGATTTTCAGTTTTATACCATCCAAAAAGGTGATAATTTATGGCTTATTGCATCAAAACACAAATTAAGAGTGAATGATTTGATGCGACTCAATCAACTTGATGAAGCCAAAGCTAAACGATTGAAACCAGGCGACCAAATCCGCATTCGTTAATGAAAAGAGGTCTATTTGTTCTCATAGCTTCGAGTATTTTTTTTATTGGGCTATTGATGGTTTTCAATGCATCATCTGCAGAAATTTTAAATCGTCATCTGAATAAAAACTTGCATTTTGCAAGTATCAAACAAATCCTATGTGCTCTGATTGGTATTGGCTTAGGGTTTTTCGCTTACAAACTGGGATATGCGTGGTTTTTAAAATATTCAGGGCATTTAATGGTGCTATCCACTTTATTACTCATTTTGGTCTTTGTCCCAAAAATTGGTGTTTGTATCAATGGTGGGCATCGGTGGATCCGCCTTTTGGGATTTTCTTTTCAACCAAGCGAGTTGATTAAGTGTTTTATGCCCCTTCATGCCATTTTTTTTATTCACAAAGAAAAATATACCTTTATGTCGTTTTTTCGGCGTATGAGCCTATTTTGTATCCCTGTGCTGCTGATTTTTATTGAACCCGATAATGGTACCGTGTTTATCTTAGTGCTGCTCATGGTGGCAACCTTTTTTCTCACACGTGTGCCTGCGCGTTTTTGGCTCTTGCCTTTGTGTGTTGCCATGATTTGTGGGGGGATTTTGATTGCAAGAATGCCTCATGCAAGAGCGCGTGTGCAAGTTTATTTAAATCCAGAACTTGATTTGAGAGGCAAAGGCCACCAACCTTACCAAGCGAAAATCGCAATGGGAAGTGGGGGACTTTTTGGAAAAGGCCTTTCCCATTCGTTTCAAAAATTGGAATATTTACCCGAAGCACAAAATGACTACATTGCTGCAATTTTTGCAGAAGAATTTGGTTTTTTTGGCATAAGTCTGCTTCTGGTTTTTTATTTATTACTCAGCATGTTTGGTTTTTTGATTGCGCAAAGTGCCCCAGACAAAAAAGGATTTCAGGTGGCAAGCGTACTCACATTTACTCTGCTCATTCAAGTGTTTTTAAATTTAGGTGTGGTTTCTAATTTGCTTCCTAGCACAGGCATTAATTTGCCGCTCTTTTCGCAAGGGGGCACTTCAATTATGGTCACGTGTTTGATGATTGGATTGATTTTAAGTTGTGATCCAAATGCAAAACCAGTAGATTTGAAACCATGGTTAAAGAAAACAAAGTTTTCATTGCGGTAGGAGGCACTGGAGGGCATATTCATCCAGCCCTTCGACTTGCTGATGAGATTAAAACAACACCTTTTTTTATTGGTTACAAAATTACACAAAACACGCACCTTTCCAAAGATGTCAAAAAATTGGATGTGCACTCTTCAACACACAATATTTTTAAGCTCATGTTGGGTTTTTTCCAAAGTTTGTATTTTTTGCTCAAAATACGTCCTTCTGTCGTCTTTGGATTTGGATCTTACCACACGCTTCCGATTCTCATTGCAAGTGTGCTTTTTAGAAAAAAAATCATTCTTTTTGAATCCAACCTGCAGCCAGGACTTATCAATCGTTTTTTTTCGCGTTTTGCAAAAAAAACCGCGCTATTTTTTGATCAAGTTCCCTTATTCAACACAACACTCATTGAACCTCTTTTAAAAAAAAATTACCTTGAAAAGGTTTCTAAAGAAGAGGCTTTAAAATATTTCCATCTTGAAAAGGATAAAAAAACGCTCCTTATTTTTGGGGGATCTATTGGAGCGAAACCCTTGAATAAAGCGCTTAAATTGTTACTTTCAAAAACATTGGATCCAAAAAAATGGCAAATAGTGCATTTTACAGGTGCGCACACAGATCCAAAAGAAGTGCAGATGCATTATCAAAAGTTTTCAAATTGTGTCAAAACATTTGAAACGAAGATGCATCTGGCCTACACGCTTTGCGATTGCGTCATTGCAAGAAGTGGAGCTATGACACTCTCAGAGCTCATCTTTTTTGAAACGCCAGCTTTGCTCATTCCTTATCCTTTTGCAAGAAAACAACACCAGCACAAAAATGCACGCTTTTTTCAAGATGTGGTTCAAGGAGGACTTTTATTAGATCAACAAGATCTCTATTCACATTTCTCCAACACACTAGATCGGTTTTTTTCAAATCTCGTTGATTACAAAGCAAAAATTTGTGAATATAAAAAGCGAGTAAAATACACCAAAATCCAGCAGTTTTTGCATGAAATTGAAGACTAAAACCTACTATTTTATTGGCATTGGAGGCATTGGCATGAGTAGCCTAGCTTCCATTCTTTTACAACAAAAACAGCGCGTATGTGGAAGTGATCTAAAAGAAAATGCCAACACACAATTTTTAAAAGAAATAGGCGCTGAAATTGATTTTGATCAAACGCGCGACACTGTTCCAGAAGAGTGCACCATTGTCTATAGCTCAGCGATTAAAGATGACCATCCACAAATGCAATTTGCTAAAGATAAAAAGCTTCAATTTTTACATCGATCCGATCTGTTGAATCAAATCATGCAAGAAAAAAAGAGCTTTATTGTAGCAGGAACGCATGGAAAAACATGGACAAGTTCATTGTTAACATGGGTTTTGCATGTAGCTGACCTATCTCCTTCTTTTAGCATTGGAGGAAAAATCAAAGGGCTTGATAGGCATGGAGTGTTTACCGATAACAATCTGTTTGTTGCCGAAGCAGATGAAAGTGATGGAAGTTTGACAAAATATCATCCTTTTGGAGCTATCATCACAAATATTGGCGATGATCATTTGGATCACTATGAAAGTGCAGACAATGTTGAAAAAGCTTTTTTCACCTGTATTCAAAATACACAATCCAAAGAACACCTTTTTTATTGTGGAGATGACCCAAAGCTTTTCAAGATTCATCAAGGTGTTTCTTTTGGCTTTGAAGAGCACAACACGATTCGAGGATGCCATTTTTCCCAAGATGAAAAAGGGGTCATATTTGATATTCAAATCGACAAAAAGTGTTACCCAAAGATGCGACTTCATCAATTTGGGAAACATTTAGCATCCAATGCGCTTGGCGTATTCGGACTCTGTTTAAAATTAGGCGTCGATGCAAACGTCATTCAAGAAGCTTTTTGTACATTTCAAGGTGCCAAACGCCGCCAAGAAATCACTTTTGAAAAAAAAGGACTTTGTTTGATCGATGACTACGGACATCATCCAAAAGAAATTGAATGTACACTCAAAGCGATTAAAAAACGCATGTATCCAAAACGCGTGATTTGTCTCTTCCAACCGCACCGTTTTTCTCGCCTTGAAGCACACTTAGAGAGTTTTGCACTGAGTTTTGATGCTGCTGACGAGCTTTTGATCACAGACGTCTTTTCTGCAGGGGAAACAAAGAGAAGTGTTGATCAGATGGATTTGATTGAAAAAATTAAAAAACGCTGCCCTCGCTTTGTCAAATACATCTCAAGACAAGACATTGTGCCCTGTTTTCAAAAAACCTTGCGCCCTTTTGATGTGCTTGTCACGTTCGGTGCAGGGGATATCACAAAAATTCATACACCTCTAAAAGAGCATTTTGATATTCATGATCCAAAAAAATATAACGTGGCTCTTTTGTATGGTGGGAGATCTTACGAACATGAAATCACCAAGCTTTCTTTTGCAAACATTGAAAAGGGGTTAAGTGATCAGCTTTTTAATAAAACAAGCTTTTACGTAGATAGAGAAAATACACTGCCTTCTTTAGAAAAACTTAAGAAATTTGATCTTATCTATCCTGTATTTCATGGATTTGGAGAAGATGGAACGATGCAAGGCCTTTGTGAGATCTTAAATGTGGCTTATGCGGGGTGCGGTGTGAAGTCTTGCGCAATTGCCATGGATAAAGTGGCAACAAAAAAACTCTGCAAACAAGCAGGCGTTCCAATAACTCGAGATGTCTCTTTTTTTCATCAAGAATGGAAAATGGATCGTCAAAAAGTAATTGAGAAAATCGAAAAGACGCTTAACTATCCTTGCATTGCCAAAGCTGTCTTTTTGGGGTCTTCGGTTGCAACAAAGCGCGTTTTTAATCAAATAGAGCTTATAGAACAATTAGACTGTATTTTTCGACATGACAAACAAGCCTTGATTGAAGAGAGCATTTCTGGAAGGGAATTTGAAGTAGCTGTCTTAGGAGATCAAGAAGCGTGCTATATAGCCGGGCCTGGAGAAATTTTGACAAATGGCGAAGTTTACGACTATGTGTCTAAATATGAAAAGCCTTTTGAAACAACCCTGGATGTTAACTTAGATCCGCAGCTTACCAAAACACTCCATGATCTTGCGAAAAAAGCCTACAGAGCCATTGGGGCCAATGGGTATGCGCGTATAGATTTTCTTTTTAAAGACAATCAGTTTTATTTTATGGAAATCAATCCGATTCCAGGCTTTACGGCTATTTCTCTTTTTCCACAAATGTTTGAATCTGCTGGTATGTCTTTCGAAAATTTGCTCAATAAAATTGTGCAATTTGGGCTGGCAAAACACCATCTGCAGTATGCAAAAATCACGCTCTAATTGGATTTTATTTTTTTTAATCACATTTTTCACAAGTGGGATTGTTGTGATGAGCTTTGCATTTTATCGGATCAACTTGGTAAAAAAACAAAAAGATGCGCGTTTTAACCTTACAAAAATTGTCCAAACCACGCTCAAAAACGATCATTTACCAAATAGAGTTTTTTGTGAACTTTTGAATCTTTCCCAAGATAGACCGGTTAATTTTTATCATTTTTCTACTAAAAAGGCCAAAGGGTGCTTAGAGCAGTTTTTTTTAGTCAAAACGGCGGATGTAAAAAAAATGTATCCAGATACTGTTTTTATAGATTATACTATTAGAAACCCGATCGCTTTTATTGAAGACTTTGATAATTTGAGTATTGATGAAGAAGATGTCGTATTTCCCTTTTTACCCTATTTTTCACAAAAAGATCTGCCCAGATTTTATTTAGGAATCCGATCATGCAAAATTGGAAAATCTCTTCAAAGCAAACGACTCGATCTTGCTAAAATAACGCTGCAATGTATGGTTAAATACATGCAAATCATGCATCTTTTCATCGATACTTCAAAAGCCTTTGATGAATCTTTTGGAAAAAGAGAAGTTGTTGTGACGTTTGATGAAATCCAAAAAAGCGCTCAAGAAGTGCACACCGTAGCTTGGCAATTGCGTCTAAATCCCAAAAAAATCAAGAGCCAAATCCATCTTTTTTTGCAGTTAAAAAAAGAGATGAAAACAAGCCAAGAAAGAAGGGTAATAGATTTAAGAATGGACGGACTTATTTTGGTTCCAAAAAATTGATATAGACATAAATCAAATATATGTTATTGAGATAAGTTGGAGAAAAAAAAAGGAGAAATCGCAATGCGTGTATTATTTTTTAGTTTATTTATTATGAATTGTTTTTTTAATGGTAGTCATGTTTACGCTCAAACAAAAAAAACCCCCAACTTTATACAAGAGAGTAAATCATCAA